>NZ_JBMDIJ010000002.1:0-249628 GCF_057808595.1 Pseudomonas sp. FG98
AAGGCTGGCAACTCAAATCCAACAGGCCATGGCACGTTGCAACAAATGTGGGAGCGGCTGTTAGCCGCGATGCGCCGTGTGGACGGCGCTCGATCTTGAGGGCGCTAGAAAACCATCGACATGCGCTTCGCGATGCGCCGCGCGGGCGGCGCTCGATCTTGAGGGCACTGGAAAAACATCGGCATGCGCCTGTCAGCCTTGATCCGCTATCACATCTCCTTCACCCCCATGCAAATTTGCACATGCCACCCGCTTTTTTGTGAATTCAGCAGCCATAAACGCGCGCCTATACTCGCTCCAACCCCCTGCTTCCTGACCAGGCGGGACTGACAACAACAATCAAGGCACGCCCCCATGAACCAAGCACGCCACGCCTTCCTTGCTGCCCGCGATTTCCTGCTGGCCCACCGTACCGATTACGAAACCGCAGCCCGCGACTTCCGCTGGCCCAGCCTCGATCGCTTCAACTGGGCGCTGGACTACTTCGATCCCATGGCCGCCGACAACCCGGCCAGTGCGTTGTGGATCGTCGAGGAGGACGGCAGCGAACGCCGCTACAGCTTCGACGAGATGGCCCGGCGCTCCAATCGCGTGGCAAACCATCTGCGTGCCCTGGGGGTGAAGCGCGGCGAGCGCATCCTGATGATGCTGGGCAACGACATCGCCCTGTGGGAGTCCATGCTGGCGGCCTTCAAGCTCGGCGCAGTGGTCATCCCCGCCACCGCCCTGCTGACCGCGGAAGACCTGCGCGACCGTATCGCCCGCGGGCGCGTGCGCCACCTTATCGTCGGCGCCGCCAACCTGGAGAAATTCACCGGCATCGACGGTACCTGCACCCGCATCAGCGTCGGCGCCCAGGCGGACGGCTGGGTGCCCCACGCCGCCGCCGAACAGCACAGCGAGGACTTCATCGAGGAAGGCGTGACCCAGGCCAGCGACCCGATGCTGCTGTACTTCACCTCCGGCACCACGTCCAAGCCGAAGATGGTCCTGCACAGTCACCAGAGCTACCCGGTGGGGCACCTGTCGACCCTGTACTGGATCGGCCTGCAGCCTGGCGACATCCACCTGAACATCTCTTCTCCCGGCTGGGCCAAGCACGCCTGGAGTTGCTTCTTCGCGCCGTGGAACGCCAGCGCCTGCGTGTTCATCCATAACAACCCGCGGTTCAACGCCGCGTCGCTGCTGCAGACCCTGGAGCGCTACCGCATCACCAGCCTGTGCGCGCCGCCGACGGTGTGGCGGATGCTGATCCAGGAAGACCTCGCCAGTTATCGCGGACGCCTGAGTCTGCGTGAGCTGGTGGGTGCCGGTGAGCCGCTCAATCCGGAAATCATCGAGCAGGTCCAGCAGGCCTGGGGCCTGGACCTGCGCGACGGCTTCGGCCAGTCGGAAACCACCGCGCTGGTCGGCAATACTCCTGGCCAGCGGCTCAAGCCCGGCTCCATGGGCCGTCCGCTACCGGGCTATCGGGTGACCCTGCTCGATCCCGATGGTCAGCCCGCCACCGAAGGCGAAGTCGCCCTGCCCCTGGCCGAGCGACCGCTGGGCCTGATGCTGGGCTACGAGGACAGTCCGGAGAAAACCGACGAAGTCATGCGCGGCGGCTACTACCGTACCGGCGATACCGCGCAGGTCGATGCCGAGGGCTACATCACCTTCGTCGGCCGCGCCGACGATGTGTTCAAGGCGTCGGACTACCGTATCAGTCCGTTCGAGCTGGAAAGCGCGTTGATCGAGCATCCGGCGGTGATGGAGGTGGCCGTGGTGCCCAGCCACGATCCAGTGCGCCTGGCCGTGCCCAAGGCCTTCCTGATCCTGGTCCATGACCACGAGGGTAATGCCGAGCTGGCCCACGACATCCTCGCCTTCGCCCGCGAACACCTGGCGCCGTACAAGCGGATCCGGCGCATCGAGTTCGTCGCCGAATTGCCCAAGACCATTTCCGGCAAGATCCGTCGGGTCGAGCTGCGCCAGCGGGAGGACCAGCGCCGCCAGGGCGACAGTCGCGGCGAGCGTGAGTACTTCGAGGAGGACTTCCCGCAGCTCAAAAGTTAACAGTCTCTGACAGCTCCATAGCAGCGCATCATTCAGGTTTTGCGGACGTTCTGTTTGACTACTTGGGGCTGCTTTGCAGCCCTTCGCGAGCAAGCTCGCTCCCACGGTATTGCGCTACTTCGTGGGAGCGAGCTTGCTCGCGAAGGGCCGCAAAGCGGCCCCATGACTTAGCTGACGGGCATTCCTCTAGGGGCGGCTCTCTTCCTCACCAGCACCCATCATCGCCTTGGCAGTCGTGTCGCCTCGGTCGTGCGAATCGCCAGGGTGCGGACTTCATCGGCGACCACGGCAAAGCCCCGGCCATATTCGCCCGCGCGGGCGGCTTCTATGGCGGCGTTCAGGGCCAGCAGGTTGGTCTGGCTGGCGATGCCTTCGATGGAGCTGACAATCGTGTCTATCTTCTTCAGGTTGCCCTGAAGCGACTGGTGCTGAAGGTCCTGCCGGCGCCTGAGTTCGGACGCTTCGAATTCATCCTGAGCATCGACCAGCGAGCCGATCACGCGTAGAAGAACACCGCTGTAGCTACGCTGGGCCAGGCCTTTGGCCCGGAACCAGCGGTATTCGCCGCTCTTCAGCTTCAACCGATAGGACAGCTCCAGCGGGGCCTCTGCGGCGAGATCCGCCATGTACGCGGTAAAGGTATCGAAGGTGCTTTGCTGGTCTTGCGGATGCAGTCGGGACGCCCAGCTTTCCAGGCGTTCAGGAAACTCCTGAGCATTTTCGAAACCCAGCAGGCGAATGAATTGAGGCGACCACCAGACCGCGTTCCTCGGGTTGACCAGGTCGCCGTCCACCACTTCCATCTCCCAGATCGCGTCGCGGATGGCTTCGAGCGAGAGCTGAAAGCGCAGCTCGCTGGCAGCCAGTGCATCCCGTTGACGCTTGTGTTCCGTGATGTCGTGCAGCACGCAAAGCATCTGCGGGGCTTTGGCGGCAGCGCCACTCACCTCAAGACAGCCTTCGAACCAGACATATTCATCCGCAGCAACGCGGATCCGGCATTCGAACACCTGTGCCAGTGTCCCTCGCGAGCCGTAAAGCGCTGTCTCCACCGGGGTACGGTCATCCGCATGCAGATAGGCCATCAATTCACCCAGGCGGGTTGGCGCGCCAGGCAAAAGCGCCGCCAGTTGCGGCGAAAGGGTTATCGCGCTACCCGGGCCGGGCTTTCCGTGAGAGGAAGACTCCCAGAAACAGCCTCCCGCGCAGGAGGTGAGCAATTGAAAACGAACCCGCTCGTGCCGATACGCTTCTTGTGCGGCCATCAGGCTTTGCGTGAGTGTTTCAAGCTCCCGGGCCTGGACTATCTTCTCTTCTTGCAGAACACCGAGTCGGTGCTCGATGTCCGTCAGTGATCGCTCGGCTTGCACTGCCAGCGCCCGGATCGAGCCTGAGCAGACGGCATCGGCAGCGTTCGAGAGGTTGATGATTCGAGAAAGCGTGTTTCTGACCGCCCGGATTGTGGAAAAGAGAAACATCGTAGCGTCTCGGTTATCACAAGGTGGGAGGCAGTTTAGTGACGAGGTGGTCCTGTGGCTGCGCGCGGGGACATCTGTTCCGGAAGTTGGTATTCATGGTTTTGCCACGAGCCACAACCAGAGCCCTATGGCCGTGACAGCCACAACCCTGCGCGCATATCGCACAACGGTTCGATAATCGCACCACTTCCGCTTTACCCCCTCTACTTGTTGCCCTCTCTGCGGCACGCTATGGACAAGTCAGCCAACGACTCCAGGCGCTGACTGGCCCAGGCCTCACGGCGCGTCGGCCAGTCCGGCAATCAATACTCCAGGAATAACCAGGAGCCCGCTTTGATCAATAAAACGTTTGAGTCCATCGCCAGCGCGGTGGAGGGCATCACCGACGGTTCGACCATCATGGTCGGCGGCTTCGGCACTGCCGGCATGCCGTCCGAGCTTATCGACGGGCTGATTGCCACCGGTGCGCGCGACCTGACCATCATCAGCAACAACGCCGGCAACGGCGAGATCGGCCTGGCCGCCCTGCTGATGGCCGGCAGCGTGCGCAAGGTGATCTGCTCCTTCCCGCGCCAGTCCGACTCCTACGTCTTCGACGAACTGTACCGCGCCGGCAAGATCGAGCTGGAAGTGGTGCCACAAGGCAACCTGGCCGAGCGTATCCGCGCTGCAGGCTCGGGCATCGGTGCGTTCTTCTCGCCGACCGGCTACGGCACCCTGCTCGCCGAAGGCAAGGAAACCCGCGAGATCGATGGTCGCCAGTATGTGCTGGAAATGCCGCTGCACGCCGACTTCGCCCTGATCAAGGCGCACAAGGGTGACCGCTGGGGCAACCTGACCTACCGCAAGGCCGCGCGCAACTTCGGCCCGATCATGGCCATGGCCGCCAAGACCGCCATCGCCCAGGTCGACCAGATCGTCGAACTCGGCGAGCTGGATCCGGAGCACATCATCACTCCCGGTATTTTCGTCCAGCGCGTGGTCGCCGTTTCCGGCGCTGCCGCTTCTTCGATCGCCAAAGCTGTCTGAGGCCTGCCATGACCATCACCAAGAAACTCTCCCGCACCGAGATGGCCCAGCGCGTCGCCGCCGACATCCAGGAAGGCGCCTACGTCAACCTCGGTATCGGCGCACCGACCCTGGTGGCCAACTACCTGGGCGACAAGGAAGTCTTCCTGCACAGTGAAAACGGCCTGCTGGGCATGGGCCCGAGCCCTGCTCCGGGCGAGGAAGACGACGACCTGATCAACGCTGGCAAGCAGCATGTGACCCTGCTCACCGGCGGTGCCTTCTTCCATCACGCCGACTCGTTCTCGATGATGCGTGGCGGCCACCTGGACATCGCCGTACTGGGTGCCTTCCAGGTCTCGGTCAAGGGCGACCTGGCCAACTGGCACACCGGCGCCGAAGGTTCGATCCCTGCCGTGGGCGGCGCGATGGACCTGGCCACCGGCGCGCGCCAGGTGTTCGTGATGATGGACCACCTGACCAAATCCGGCGAAAGCAAGCTGGTGCCCGAGTGCACCTACCCGTTGACCGGGATCGCCTGCGTCAGCCGCATCTATACCGACCTGGCGGTGCTGGAAGTGACGACCGAGGGTTTGAAAGTGGTAGAGATCTGCGCCGATATCGACTTTGATGAGCTGCAAAAGCTGAGTGGCGTACCGCTGATCAAGTGATTCAACGGCGACCTTGTGGGGGCTTGGCCTCCACAAGGTCCTGTTTGCTTTGCGGTATCCCGCCCTACTTTTTCTTTTTGGCGATGCCTTTCATCCGCAGGGCCGCCTTCTGCACCGTGGCCATCTTTTCCGGCCTTTTCATACCGCGCCATTTACGAATCTCTTCCCTGGTTCGCCCGCAACTGACGCACATTTCGCTGTTCAGCTGGCAGAGCGAGACGCAGGGGTTTTCAACATCTTTTGCCATGTTTCCTGCCTGATTGATCGATGAGCAGAGCGCTCACGGCCCCGCGTTGCTTATCGAGGCTGCGCAGCCCTGATTTTCGCTGCGGCAGGATACCGTTCGAAACCCGGTCCGCGCACCCAGCCCGGCGCAATGCCTTCTCCCGCGACACTGCGCGCCAAGGAGTTGCTCAGGTTAGGAAGGATCAGTTCAGGCGCAAGCGACGGATGTCCCGCTGCGGTGGCTCGCCGAACAAACGGGCGTACTCACGGCTGAACTGCGAGGCGCTTTCGTACCCGACCCGCGCGGCCGTGGTACTGGCATCCAGGCTGCGGGTGAGCATCAGCTGACGCGCCTCCTGCAGGCGCAGTTGCTTCTGGTATTGCAGCGGGCTCAGGCCGGTCAGAGTGCGAAAGTGCTGGCGGAAGGTCGAAAGGCTCATATGGCAACTGGCAGCCAGTCGCTCAAGATCCATGGGTTCGGCAAAGTGGTGCTTGAGCCAGTTGATGGCGCCGACCATTTGCTGGTTGGGCGCCCCTTGGCTGATCAGGTGACGCAACTGCGCGCCATGGGGACCGGTCAGCAACCGGTAGGCGATCTCACGCAGGACCAAGGGTGCGAGGTACGGCAGCATGATCGGGTCGGCCAGCAGCTCCACCAGGCGCAACGCCGCGTCGAGCAGGCCATCGGTCAAGGGCTCCACGGCCATCGATCGAAAACCGCAGTCGTGAATCGGTGATGGCAAGCGCAGCTCGGTCAGCATCTGCAGCACGTCCTGCGGCGTGAGGTGCAGCATCAGGCCGAGAAATGGCTCGCCATGACTTGCCTTGGTGACGGTGGTCACCACGGGAAGATCGACGGTCGCCAACAACGACTGCCCTGGTCCGAAGTTAAGGACCTCGTCACCTGCCACCACCTGCTTCTCGCCCTGAGCGGTAATCCCCAGGCCAAGACCGTATATGCAATACAAGGGTTGGGTGACCGTGCGACGGCGATGCAGGGTCAAGCCGGGAATCGCGGTTTCGTAATCGCCATCGGAGAGCGCAATGCGAGCGATGGCGGCAGCCAGGGCTCGGCAATCGCCCGCAGGCGGCCGTGGCGGTTCGGAAGACCCGGTCATGAGGTACCTCGATGCAAACGTGACAGCACATTGATGGGTGGGTGTCTGATAAGACATTCAGCCTGATCGCCTCGCCGGCAACGGCTGCCGGACGACGAACAAGTCGAGCTGATTGTAAAAAAAGGCGGGGAACGGTCTTTGCCTATTCCGGTTGATGACTTGCTCGTTCTGATAAAGCTTCAGCGCGGGAGCCTGGGGAAAGGCTTTGGAGGTTGGGGTTTGCCTGACTGCAGGGTGTCAGGTCGAGAATAGGATTTGCCTGTTTTGCCTGACTTTTTTTGGGGGGAGCTTGATGCCGTCTGTTGCGCGGGAATGACGCGTGACGTTTAAGGAGGACGAGGCAGGTCTCGGTGATTTTTCCCGGGAAAACGAAAAAAGGCCCTAAAGGGCCTTTTTTCTTTCACTCCAGAATGATCATAAAACCATTCTGAAGCGCCATATTTGGAGCGGGAAACGAGACTCGAACTCGCGACCCCGACCTTGGCAAGGTCGTGCTCTACCAACTGAGCTATTCCCGCGTCGTCTTGATGGTGGCCATTGTATAGAGTTGAAACATATCGTCAACCCCTTGATTCAGAAAAACTTTATTTTTTTTCCGAGCCTTCGCGCAGGTGCGGCCAGGCGGCACGCAGGTAGTGCACCATCGACCACAAGGTCAGGCCCGCGGCGATCATCAGCAAGGCATAACCCACCACCACCCAGGCGGTGAACGCCGGTGGGTTGGCCAGGAGGATGACCAGCGCCAGCATCTGCGCCGCGGTTTTCCATTTGCCGAGGTTGGAGACCGCGACATGCGCCCTCGCCCCCAGCTCGGCCATCCACTCGCGCAGTGCCGAAACCACGATCTCGCGACCGATGATCACCGCCGCCGGCAGGGTCAGCCACAGGTTGGCGTGCACCTGCACCAGCAGCACCAGGGCCACCGCCACCATCAGCTTGTCCGCCACCGGATCGAGGAAGGCGCCGAACGGCGTGCTCTGCTGCAGGCGCCGGGCCAGGTAGCCGTCGAGCCAGTCGGTGGCCGCGGCAATGGCGAAGACGCTGCTGGCCGCTACATAGCTCCAGTGATACGGGAGGTAGAACAGCAGAATGAAAATCGGGATGAGCAGGACACGAAGGACTGTTAGCAGGTTCGGGATATTCATCGGGACAACTGGCTGCGAGGTGAACGGGGGATTCTACTCGCTATGCAGGCTGTCATAAATCGACTCGGCGAGCTTTTTGCTGATTCCGGGTGCCTTGGCGATTTCTTCCGCACTGGCGCGGGACAATTCCTGCAAGCCGCCGAAATGTTTCAGCAGGTCACGACGGCGTTTCGGCCCGACTCCGGCGACGTCTTCCAGGCTCGACGTGCGCCGCGCCTTGCCGCGCCGCGCACGGTGGCCGGTGATGGCGAAACGGTGGGCTTCGTCGCGGATCTGCTGGATCAGGTGCAGCGCCGGGGAGTCGCCCTTGAGGGTGAACTCGTGGTGCACATCGTTCAGGTACAGGGTCTCGAAACCGGCCTTGCGGGTCACGCCCTTGGCCACGCCGAGCAGGGTCAGGTCCGGCACCTGCAAGGCCTGCATGACCTCCCGGGCCATGTTCAGCTGGCCCTTGCCGCCGTCCACCAGCAGGACATCGGGAAGCTTGCCCTCGCCGTCCTTGATCCGTCCGTAGCGCCGGGTCAGGGCCTGTTGCATGGCGGCGTAGTCATCGCCCGCCGTCACGCCTTCGATATTGAAGCGGCGGTAATCGGACTTCAGCGGACCTTCCGGGCCGAACACCACGCAGGAGGCGACGGTGGCTTCGCCGCTGGAATGGCTGATGTCGTAGCACTCCAGGCGCTGCGGCACTTCCGGCAGGCCCAGCACCTCGGCCAGGGCCTCGAAGCGCGCGGCCATATGCTGGCGGTTGGCAAGACGGGCCATCAGCGCCTGTTCGGCATTGGTCACCGCCAGTTGCTGCCAGCGGGCACGGGTGCCGCGAACCCGGTGGCTGATGCCCAATTCGCGGCCACGCAGGGTTTCCACGGCGTCACGCAGAGCATCGAAGTCTTCATGAATGACGTTGACGATCAGCTCCGCCGGCAGCTCGCGCTCGGCGTTGCCCAGGTAGTACTGGGACAGGAAGGCCGACATGACCTCGGCCACCTCCTCCTCGATACCCACCTGGGGAAAGAAGTTCTTGCTGCCGAGCACCCGCCCGCCGCGCACGCTGATCAGGTGCACGCAAGCGCCGCCCGGGTTGACGAAGGCCGCCACCACATCGACGTCGCCGCTGCCGCCCTCCATGCTCTGCTGGTCCTGAACCCGGCGCAGCAAGGCGATCTGGTCGCGCAGCTCGGCGGCCTTCTCGAATTCCAGGACCATGGCGGCTTTTTCCATGTCGGCATTGAGTTCGTTGGTCAGCTGATGGCTGCGACCTTCGAGGAACATCACCGAGTGGCGGGTATCCTCGGCGTACTCGGCCGGCTCGACCAGGCCGACACACGGCGCCTTGCAGCGCTTGATCTGGTATTGCAGGCAAGGCCGGGTGCGGTTGGCGTAGTAGCTGTCCTCGCACTGGCGAACATGGAAGGTCTTCTGCAACAGGCTCAGGCTTTCGCGGATCGCTCCGGCACTGGGGTACGGGCCGAAATACTTGCCCTTCTGCTTCTTGGCACCACGGTGGATGCCCAGCCGCGGGAATTCGCCGTCAGACAGGAATACGTAAGGGTAGGATTTATCGTCACGCAGCAGGATGTTGTAGGGCGGCCGCCATTCCTTGATCAGCGTCTGCTCCAGCAGCAGCGCTTCGGTCTCGCTGGAGACGATGGTGGTCTCGACCTGGGCGATGTGCCCGACCAGCGCAGCGGTCTTCGGCGCCAGGCCGGTCTTGCGGAAATAGCTGGCCAGACGCTTCTTGAGGTTCTTGGCCTTGCCTACATAAAGCAGGCGACCGCCAGCGTCGAACATCCGGTAGACACCCGGACGGCCGCTGCAGGTCGCCAGAAACGCACTTGGATCAAAAGCGGGGGTCATGTTCAGAGGTTGGCGTCGACCATACCGTGGCGGACCGCCAGCAAGGTGAGTTCCACATCGCTGGTAACCGAGAGTTTTTCGAAGATGCGGTAACGGTACGTGTTCACGGTTTTCGGCGACAAGCACAGCTTGTCGGAAATGATCTGCACCTTCTGGCAGCCGACGATCATCAGGGCGATCTGGATTTCCCGCTCGGACAGACTGTCGAACGGCGAAGCGTTCTTTGGCTCGAAGGACTTGAGCGCCAGTTGCTGGGCAATCTGCGGACTGATGTAGCGCTGGCCGGCAAACACCAGGCGGATGGCCTGGACCATTTCCTCAAGCCCGGCGCCCTTGGTCAGGTAACCGGCAGCGCCGGCCTGGAGCAGACGGGTGGGAAACGGATCGTCCTCGCAGACGGTGACCGCGACCACCTTGATGTCGGGGTGACTGCGCAGCAGCTTGCGGGTGGCTTCGAGGCCACCGATTCCGGGCATTTTCACGTCCATCAGGACCACGTCCGGCTTCAACTCGCGGGTCTTCTTCAACGCTTCTTCGCCGGAGTCGGCCTCGCCTACCACTTGCAGACCGTCGATGTCGGCCAGCATGCGGGTTATGCCGGTACGTACCAGATCGTGATCGTCGACCACCAGAACCCTAATCAAGCAGACACCTCGCCTTACGGTCTGAATTGGATCCGGCCACCTTATCAAAAAATTGCGTGGTGGACCTAACAGAATGCGTCACAAAGATGACGTCAGATTTCATTTTTTCGACACTCGGGTTACGCATTTTCCGATCAGGCCAATGCCACCTTGCCTACAGGCGCCAGAGCATTTCCCGCCAGACTCTCCAGAAGATGTCGTACAGCCTGCTGATCCGCCGGTTGTAGGCGCCGGTAGCAGTCGAGCAAATGGTTCTCACCAGGGCGAAGATCGTCGAGGATTGCCGGCGTCGGCACGCCGCTCAATACATACAAGGCGTCGACGCCGCTGGCCGCTACCGCCGCGAGATAGTCGGCACGGGGGGTACGCTCGCCACTTTCATACTTGCCCTGGGCGTTGGGCTCGACACCACCGATATCGCCAAATGCCCGCTGAGTCAGCCCAAGGCGTTCGCGTTCTTCCCTGAGACGTAGTCCAATACCCTTCATACGAATACATAATCCTTTGCAAAACACCCAATTAAGGGTAGGAAACCCGGTACATCCACTGCACCGTCAACAATCTTGAACTATGCCTGCGCGGCGAAGTGCAGCACAAGCCGTCCTACGCCTTTCGAAGGGGGTCAACGCACGCTTCGCGCTGCATGCGGACAAAGCACTCGTCGACGCCTTCTTGACGAAATCCCTCACGCAAATAAAGCCGACGCGCCGGGTTGTTCTCGAATACGGTCAGACGCAACCACGGCAATCGGCGCAGCTTCGCCCAGCCGTTCAATTCGCGTAACACCCAGGTGCCGCAGCCCTGACCGTGGAAACCTTCCAATATATGCAGTTCGCGGATATACAACGCCCGGGAGTCCTGGCTCAGACTGCAAAAACCCAGGCGCCGTTCGTCGCCCATCAGCAGCCATTGCTCGCGCCACCCCCAGGCCTGATCGAAGGCTTCGTCCTGCCACAGCAGATCGTAATCACAGTAGTAGCGCAGCATGCCGCGCCGGGTCAGGTCACGGGCAAACGGCAGGTCTGAATCGCTGGCGGGGAGCAGTTGCAGGTTCACGGCAGGGCCTCGTTCGAAGGGGCTTCCAGGTCGCTTTGAAACGGACCCGGACAAGCCCTTCATCACTCAAATCAATGGAGCTTACACCCGGTTTCATTGACTGGCGTCAGCTCGCTCACTGCCTATGCTAGTACGCTGCCCTGGCACAGGCAGGAGCCTGAAAATGTCACCCCCGGACCCGTTCATGACTACCCAGACCAGCGCCACCGCCCCTGCGGGCGCGCTCGCAGCATCCTCTCCCGGCTCCCGTGCGAGCCGTAGCCCCGCCGTGCTGTTCTGCAGCCTGCTGATCGGCGCCCTGCTCTACACCGCCTGGAGCCTGTTCCGCGATATCGACGCCAGCGGCACGGTGATCACCACCTGGACGCCCTTCCTGCTACTCGGTCTGGCGCTGCTGATCGCCCTCGGCTTCGAGTTCGTCAACGGTTTCCACGACACCGCCAACGCGGTGGCCACGGTGATCTACACCAATTCCCTGCCGGCGCGCTTCGCCGTGGTCTGGTCCGGGGTGTGGAATTTTCTCGGTGTGCTGTTTTCCAGTGGCGCGGTGGCCTTCGGCATCATCGCCCTGCTGCCGGTGGAGCTGATCCTGCAGGTCGGCTCATCGGCCGGTTTCGCCAT
The DNA here is from genome assembly GCF_057808595.1 of Pseudomonas sp. FG98. Taxonomy (NCBI): domain Bacteria; kingdom Pseudomonadati; phylum Pseudomonadota; class Gammaproteobacteria; order Pseudomonadales; family Pseudomonadaceae; genus Pseudomonas; species Pseudomonas sp. FG98. Next base: position 11,882 of record NZ_JBMDIJ010000002.1, read on the forward strand.
GGTCTTCGCCCTGCTGCTGGCGGCGATCATCTGGAACCTCGGCACCTGGTGGCTGGGCCTGCCAGCCTCCTCGTCGCATACCCTGATCGGCTCGATCATCGGCGTGGGCGTGGCCAATGCGCTGATGCACGGTCGCGATGGCACCTCCGGGGTCGACTGGGCCCAGGCCGGCAAGGTCGGCTATGCCCTGCTGTTTTCACCGATCCTCGGTTTCGCCTGCGCCGCCGTGCTGTTACTGGGCCTGCGCAAGCTGGTGAAACACCGCGCACTGTACGAAGCCCCGGTCGGCAACCAGCCGCCGCCGCTGTGGATCCGCGGCCTGCTGATCGTCACCTGCACCGGCGTGTCCTTCGCCCACGGTTCCAACGACGGACAGAAAGGCATGGGCCTGATCATGCTGATCCTGGTCGGCACCCTGCCCATGGCCTATGCGCTGAACCGGACCATGCCGGAAGAACAATCGCAGCGCTTCGTCATGGTCGCCCAGGAGACCCGCCAGGCCCTGTCGGGCTACGCCACGGTGCCGCTGCTGGAGGCCCGGCCCCGGGAAGTGCTGACCCAATTCATCCGCGCCCCCGAAGCCAGTCCGCTGCTGATCCCGGCGCTGGCCAGCCTGGCCGGCGATATCGGCCAGCAGGTAGACAGCTATGGCCTCGCCGGAATCCCCGCCGAGGCGGTGAGCAACGTGCGCAACGACATGTACCTGACCAGCGAAGCGATCCGCCTGATGGACAAGCACAAGCTGCTGGAGGTGGATGCCGAGGCGCGTAGAACGGTGCAGCAGTTCAAGACCAGCATCGACGACGCCACCCGTTTCATCCCGCTGTGGGTCAAGGTCGCCGTGGCCCTGGCCCTTGGCCTGGGCACCATGGTCGGCTGGAAGCGCATCGTCGTCACCGTCGGCGAGAAGATCGGCAAGACCCACCTGACCTACGCCCAGGGCGCCTCCGCCGAACTGGTCGCCATGTGCACCATCGGCGCGGCAGACCATTTCGGCCTGCCGGTGTCCACCACCCACGTGCTCTCCTCGGGGGTCGCCGGAACCATGGTGGCCAACGGTTCCGGAGTCCAGGGGCGGACCATCCGCAACCTGGCCATGGCCTGGATCCTCACCCTGCCGATGTCGGTCCTGCTGTCCGGCGTGCTGTACTGGTTGCTGACCCGGTTTATCTGATCAGGCGCTGTTGCTGCGCAGTTCGCCGATCTTCTCCAGGCGGGCGCGGACGATATTGCGGCTGATGTTCAGCAGCCGACCGGTCTGCAACTGGTTGCCATGGCAGAAGCGGTAGGCGGTACGGAACACGGTTTCCTCGATGTGCTCGTAGAGGTCGGGAATGTTCTGTTCGAACAGCGCGGTCAGCGCCGCTTCCAGGTCCGGCGGCGCTGCCGGCAGGCGCTGCGGCAGCAAGGCTTCCTCGTGGCGCACACCTTGCCCCGGGCGCATATCCACCAGATGCAGGTCTCCCGGCTGCACCCGCTGCTGGCGGCACACCAGCAGCGCGTGGTGAATGGCGTTTTCCAGCTCGCGGATATTCCCCGGCCAACTGTGGGTCAGCAGCTTGCGCTCGGCTTCCGGGCTGAGGCTCGCGCGGTTGTAGCCGAGGCGCTGGCAATGCTCTTCAAGGAAGAACTCGGCCAGCGGCAGGATATCCCCCGGCCGCTCGCGCAGCGGCGGCAGGCGAATGGTTGCCACATGCAGGCGGTAGAACAGGTCCTCGCGGAAATTCCCCGCCACCACGGCATCGGCCAGGTTGACGTTGGTCGCGGCCACCAGGCGCACATTGATCGGGATCGGCGTGCGTGAACCCAGCCGTACCACCTCGCGCTCCTGCAGCACGCGCAGCAGTTTCACCTGCATGTTCAGCGGCAGGTCGCCGATCTCGTCGAGAAACAGCGTGCCGCCATTGGCCGCCTCGAACCAGCCGGCCTTGGCGTTGGTCGCGCCGGTAAAGGCGCCCTTCTCGTGGCCGAACAGCTCGCTCTCCACCAGGGTTTCGGCGAAGGCACCGCAGTTCACCGCGACGAACGGCTCGCGGCCGCGACGGCTGAGCTGGTGGATATGCCGCGCCACCAGCTCCTTGCCAGTACCGGTCTCGCCGATGATCAGCGTGTTGGCTTCGCTGGGCGCCAGGCGCTCGATGCGACTGAGCAGTTCCTGGGACCGCGGGTCCTTGAACACCAGGACGGTGGCGCGAACGGACTTGGTCAACTCGCGGGCGTTGGGATGGGTAATCAGCGACATAAGGGCATTCCTGGCAGGTGTGGCGCGCCCTCATAGTGCACGAAACAAATTAGAACAAATAATTATTAATTTGCATTTGTATATTCCAGAAAAGTCAGTGCAGTAGCACTGCTGCTCCAGCAGCAACCGGCCAGCAGGGAGTGTTCCAAGGTCAGCACGAGGCGCCAGCGGCCGTTGCCAATGCTTAGGCTGGAAGCCTTGTCAGCCGCGGCCTGCAGCGTATTTCCCGACATTTGGCATGGCTTTCGCTCAAGGGCTCCCCGACCGTTGTCTCGTTCAAGGACCCTTCATGAAATTCACCCGTGCCCTTACCGTCGGCCTCAGCCTGCTGGCCCTCTCCGTCAACGCCCTGGCCGGCGAAACCTACGCGCCGAAACCCGACCCGCTGCAAGGCGACGGCCGGGTCTCGGCGTTCTACACCTTCGACAAGGCGATCCCCGCCACCCCGGGCAAACTGCTGCGCAGCGAGCCGCTGGACCGCACCCTCAGCCTGCCCGGCGCCGCTTCGCAACTGCGCATCCTCTACAGCTCCACCGACGGTATCGACGGCAAGACGCCGATTGCCGTGTCCGGCGCGCTGTTCATTCCGCAAGGCAAGGCACCGCAGGGTGGCTGGCCGGTGGTGACCTGGGGCCACGGCACCGTGGGCGTGGCGGACATCTGCGCGCCGTCCTGGTCCGGGCGCTCCTACCGCGACGTGCAGTACCTGGCGCGCTGGCTGAGCGAGGGCTATGCCATCGTCGCCACCGACTACCAGGGCCTCGGCGTGCCCGGTGGCCATCCGCTGCTGAACAACCGCATGGCCGCCTACGGCATTCTCGACGCGGCGAAAGCGGTGATCGCCGGAGTGCCGGGCCTGGCCAACAAGGTGCTGGTGCTCGGCCAGTCCCAAGGTGGCGCCGGCGCCTTCGCCGCAGCTGCCTACGCACCGACCTACGCCCCCGACCTCGGCCTCAAGGGTAGCGTCGGCACCGGGGTGATCTACACCGTCGGCAGCAAGAACGTCGGCGAGCAGGACCCGAACAAAGTCGACGCCTCCCTGGCCTACGGTTTCTACACCCTGCTCGCGGCGCAGCAGTACAACCCGCAGATCGATCCGCGCGACTACTACACCGACAAGGCCCTGCCGCTGTTCGAACAGGCCCGCACCAGTTGCCTGGCACAGTTGACCGCCGATGTCATCGGCACCGGCCTGACCCCGGCCAACACGCGCAAGGCCAATGACGGCGAGCAACTCAAGGCCTGGCAGGCCCAGGTCAGCTACCCGACCCTGAAACTGGCGCAGCCGATCTTCATCGGCACCGGCGCCGAGGACAAGACCCCCGCCGCCTCGACCCAGGTCGCCCTGATGCAGGACGCCTGCAAGGCCGGCTCGGTGGTCCAGGGCCACCTGTACAAGGGCCTGGGCCATAGCGAAACGGTCAATGCCTCGCTCAAGGACTCCCTGCCGTTCGCCCGCAAGGTGTTCAACGGCGAAACCATCGCCCCGGTCTGCAACCCCTCCGTGCAATAAGGACAGCGCCCCATGAGCATCGAATTCTTCACCCGCCTGCCACTGCACGGCGAAACCCAGTTCCTCCCCGGCGACCCGCGCAACCGCGGCGACTGGCATCCCGGCGGCGACAGCACCGGTGCGGTGTCGGGCTTTCGTGTTGGCGATCACTTCACCTACATCGACTACCTCGGGCAGATCGCCAAGGCCGCCGAAATCAACGGCTTCGGCGGCGTGCTGATGGTCAACGCGCCCTACGGCGAGGAGCCCTGGACGGTGTGCTCGCTGCTGGCCCGGGAAACCCGCACGCTGAACTACGTGGCGGCCTTCCAGCCGTACCACTACACGCCCTGGGTCGCGGTGCAGCAGGCCGCCACCTACCAGCGCGCCACCGGCAACCGGCTGATCTGGAACATCATCAATGGCGGCTCGGACGCGGTGCAGCGCCAGGTCGGCGATTTCTTCGAGCATGACGATCGCTACGAGCGTGCCACCGAGTTCATGGACGTGGTGCGCGGCTACTGGGGTTCGGAGAACTTCCACTACGACGGGCGCTTCTTCAAGGCCGAAGGCGGCGGCCTGCGCGGGCCGCAGAAAAAGGCCGAGCTGCCGCTGATCTGCACCGCCGGCTCGTCGATCCCGGCGCGGGAGTTCGCCGCCAAGCATGCCGACTTCTACCTGATGCGCGCCGAGCACCCGGACAAGATCCGCGAGCTGATCGCCGATATCCGCGAGCGCGCCTTGAAGTACGGGCGCGACAGCGAGATCCGCTTCGGCCTGTCCATCGACGTGATCACCCGCGAAACCGAGGAGCTTGCCCATCTCGAAGCCAAGCGTTTCTTCGACGAAGGCGTGGCGAAGAACACCATCAAGGCCGCCGCCGTCCACGCCGGGCTGCGCACGGCGCGCAAGCTGAGCTACGAGGAGGAATACGGGAATCGCGAGGAGAGCAAGCGCTTCGACGATTTCTTCATCTACCCGAACGTCTGGGCCGGGTTCGGCTATATCGGCATCCCGCCGGGGCTGGCACTGGTAGGCAGCTACGAGAACGTGGTGGCGCGGATTCGCGAGTACAACGAGCTGGGGATCGATGTGTTCTTCCTCGCCGGGTATCCCCATCTGGAAGAGGCGTATCGGCTTGGGGAGCATATCCTTCCGCATTTTCGCGGGGAGCGGGAGGCGCTGAAACGGGCTGTGTTGCCTGGGCTTAAAGCAGCAGGCTGAAGTTTTTTACTGCGTTTTCGGGCCTCATCGCTGGCAATGCCAGCTCCCACAGGGTTCTGTGTCACCGCGGACATTGTGGGAGCCGGCGTTGCCGGCGATGAGGCCCTCACAGTCAACGCAATCCTCCCTGCCTCAACCGGTATTCGCCCGGCGTCACCTGGGCATACCGCAAAAAGAACCGGCTGAAATACGCCGGATCCTTGAACCCCAGGCTGTAGCAGATCTCGTTCGCCGAACTCCCGGTAAACAGCAGCAGCCGCTTGGCCTCCTGCATCACCCGCTCCAGCACCAGTTGCTTGGACGGCAGGTCGGCGATCCTGCGGCAGACATCGTTCAGCCGCGCCTCGGTCACCCCGATACCCTCGGCATAACGCGACAACGGCCAGTGCTCCAGGTAATGAGCCTCGATCAATTCGTTGAAGCGGTGGAAGATCAGCAGGTCTTCATGCCGTGTGGTCCGCGCCGGCAATGACCGCGCGCACAACCGCAGCAGACTGATCATCAGCAACCGGGTCAGGCTGTGCAGCGCCGCTTCCCTGCCCGCCTCCGTCCCTTCCACTTCCCCGCGCAACAGCTCGAAGAGCATCTCCAGCCGCTGCGCCTCGACCAGCCCGTTCAAGGCCACGCAAGCCGGCGCCACCTGCGCCCCCGGGGCCAACCCGGGATCGGCTTCGAGCAACTGCCAGACCAGTTGCTGGCGCACCGTCAGCACATGACCGTCGGCATCCGGCTCGGTCACGAAGGAGTGCGGGATGGTCGGCGGCGTGAGGAAGAACATCGGCCCGGATTCGACGTACTGCTGGTCGTCCAGATAGACCCGCACCGTCCCCGACTTGACGTAATGCACCTGGAAAAACCGGTCGTGCCGGTGCACCGGCATGTTGCGCCCGAAGAAGCCGGCGAGGTTGCCGAGCTGGTCGTAGTGCACTTCCGAGTCGCTGTAGCGCTGGTCGTAGACCTGCCCGATGTTGATGTTGGGGATCGGTGTGCGATCGCTCATGGCCCTGTTACCCGTTACTGCTTGTTGTTCTGTGCGCCAGCTTAACGCCGCCACGGACGATCGGCAGCTTGCATTTCGTTAACATCTTAATTATAACGTTAACACATTAACAATTACCCTCGTGGGGCACCCCGTGTCGTCCCGCCCACTGTCAGGAGAAGAGCATGAGCCGTGCCCTGCATGACACTGCCACCGGCACCCTGTTCGGCGTTGCGCTGAACTACAAGGGGCTGCTGCAACAGCGTCTCGCCGAATTCGAACAGGCGCCGTACCAGAAGCCACCGGTCAAGCCGGTGCTGTTCATCAAGACCCCCAACACCCGCAATGGCCATGGCCAGCCGGTGGTCTATCCCAAGGGTGTCGAGCGCCTGCAGGCCGGCCCTGCCCTGGGCGTGGTGATCGGCAAGCGCGCCAGTCGGGTCAGCGCCGAACAGGCCCTGGAGCACGTCGCCGGTTTCACCATCGTCAACGAATTCAGCCTGCCGGAAGAGAGCTACTACCGCCCGGCGGTCAAGGCCAAGTGCCGCGACGGCTTCTGCGTGATCGGCCCGGAACTGGTACCGGTGGCACAGATCGCCGACCCGCACCAACTGGATATCCGCCTGTTCATCAACGGCGAAGTCCGTCAGCAGAACAGCACCGCCAACCTGGTGCGCGGCATCCCGCAACTGATCGCGGAAATCAGCGAGTTCATGACCCTGCATGAAGGCGACGTGCTGATCACCGGCACCCCCGAAGGCCGCGCCGACGTGCAGGCGGGCGACCAGGTCGAAATCGAAATCACCGGGCTGGGCCGTCTGGCCAATCCCATCGTTGCCGAGCAGGAGGCCCACTGATGAAACACGCTCGTATCCGTTTCCAGGGTGAAGTCCACGCCGTGACCGTGGAAGCCGACAACGCCGTGCGCCTGGCCGATGGCCGCCTGATCGCCGAAGATCAGGTCGAGTGGCTGCCACCTGCCAACGGCAGCATGTTCGCCCTCGGCCTGAACTACGCCGACCACGCCGCCGAGCTGGCCTTTGCGCCGCCGACCGAGCCGCTGGCCTTCGTCAAGTCGCCGGGCACCTACACCGGCCACAACGCCATCACCTGGCGCCCGGACAACATCAAGTACATGCACTACGAGTGCGAGCTGGTGGCCGTGATCGGCAAGCCGGCGCGCAACGTCAAGCGCGAGGACGCCCTGGAGTACCTGGCCGGCTACACCGTGTGCAACGACTACGCCATCCGCGACTACCTCGAGAACTACTACCGCCCCAACCTGCGGGTGAAGAACCGCGACTGCACCACCCCGGTCGGTCCGTGGATCGTCGACGTGGCCGATGTACCGGATCCGTCCAACCTGACCCTGCGCACCTGGATCAACGGTGAGCTGAAACAGGAAGGCAGCACCCGCGACATGATCTTCGACATCCCCTACCTGATCGAATACCTGTCCAGCTTCATGACCCTGCAACCCGGCGACATGATCGCCACCGGCACCCCGGAAGGCCTGGCCGACGTGGTCCCGGGCGACGAAGTGGTGGTGGAAGTGGAAGGTGTCGGCCGCCTGGTCAACCGCATCGTCAGCGAAGCCGAGTTCTTCGCTCACTACAACAAAACTGAGGCATGAGCAGCATGATCAAGCACTGGATCAACGGCCGTGAGGTCGAGAGCAAGGACACCTTCGTCAACTACAACCCGGCCACCGGCGAAGCCATCGGCGAAGTCGCCAGCGGCGGTGCCGAGGAAGTCGCCCAGGCGGTTGCTGCGGCCAAGGAAGCCTTCCCGAAATGGGCCAACACCCCGGCCAAGGAACGTGCCCGCCTGATGCGCAAGCTGGGTGAGCTGATCGACCAGAACGTGCCGAAGCTGGCCGAGCTGGAAACCCTGGACACCGGCCTGCCGATCCACCAGACCAAGAACGTGCTGATCCCGCGTGCCTCGCACAACTTCGACTTCTTCGCCGAAGTCTGCACACGCATGGACGGCCACACCTACCCGGTCGACGACCAGATGCTCAACTACACCCTGTACCAGCCGGTCGGCGTGTGTGGCCTGGTATCGCCGTGGAACGTGCCGTTCATGACCGCCACCTGGAAGACCGCGCCATGCCTGGCCCTGGGCAACACCGCGGTGCTGAAGATGAGCGAACTGTCGCCGCTGACCGCCAACGAACTGGGTCGCCTGGCTGTCGAAGCCGGTATTCCGAATGGCGTACTCAACGTGATCCAGGGCTACGGCGCCACCGCCGGTGATGCCCTGGTCCGTCACCCGGACGTGCGCGCCATCTCCTTCACCGGCGGCACCGCCACCGGCAAGAAGATCATGCAGACCGCCGGCCTGAAGAAGTACTCGATGGAGCTGGGCGGCAAGTCGCCGGTGCTGATCTTCGAGGACGCCGACCTGGAACGCGCGCTGGACGCCGCGCTGTTCACCATCTTCTCGCTGAACGGCGAGCGCTGCACCGCCGGCAGCCGGATCTTCATCCAGGAGAGCGTGTACCCGCAGTTCGTCGCCGAGTTCGCCGCCCGCGCCAAGCGGCTCATTGTGGGTGATCCAACCGACCCGAAAACCCAGGTCGGCTCGATGATCACCCAGGCCCACTACGACAAGGTCACCGGCTACATCCGCATCGGCATCGAGGAAGGCGCCACCCTGCTCGCCGGCGGCCTGGAGCGCCCGGCCAACCTGCCGGCTCACCTGGCACGCGGCCAGTTCATCCAGCCGACCGTGTTCGCCGACGTGAACAACAAGATGCGCATCGCCCAGGAAGAGATCTTCGGCCCGGTGGTCTGCCTGATCCCGTTCAAGGACGAAGCCGAAGCGCTGCAACTGGCCAACGACACCGAGTACGGCCTGGCCTCGTACATCTGGACCCAGGACATCGGCAAGGCGCATCGCCTGGCCCGTGGCATCGAGGCCGGCATGGTGTTCATCAACAGCCAGAACGTCCGCGACCTGCGCCAGCCGTTCGGCGGCGTGAAGGGCTCGGGTACCGGTCGCGAAGGCGGTCAGTACAGCTTCGAAGTGTTCGCCGAGATCAAGAACGTGTGCATCTCGATGGGTAGCCACCACATTCCGCGCTGGGGTGTCTGACCGCTGATCGGGCGATCACCGAAATCCCCTGTGGGAGCTGGCGTTGCCAGCGATGAGGCCAGCAGCCTCACCACAGAGGGTGACTGCCAGGGCCCTATCGCTGGCAACGCCAGCTCCCACAGGGTCCTGCGTCGCACACGCGAGACAAGAACAACAGAACCAGGAGTTCCATCATGGGCGAAGTCGTCCTGGCAGCCAAAGTCTGCCACGTCCCCTCGATGTACCTGTCCGAACTGCCGGGCAAGCACCACGGCTGCCGCGAAGCGGCCATCGCCGGGCACAAGGAAATCGGCCGCCGCGCCCGCGAGCTGGGCGCCGACACCGCCGTGGTGTTCGACGTGCACTGGCTGGTCAACAGCGCCTACCACATCAACTGTGGCGAGCACTTCAAGGGCGTCTACACCAGCAACGAACTGCCCCATTTCATCAAGGACATGGCCTTCGAATACCCCGGCAGCCCCGAACTGGGCGAGCTGATCGCCGCCGAGGCGAATGCCGCCGGCGTGCGCACCCAGGCCCACAACATCCCGAGCCTGGAGCTGGAATACGGCACCCTGGTCCCGATGCGCTACATGCACATGGGCGTGCCGGACGAAGAAAAACTGCAGGTCGTGTCGATCGCCGCCTGGTGCGCCTGGCACCGCCTGGAAGACAGCCTGGCCTTCGGCGCCGCCGTGCGCCGGGCCATCGAGAAGAGCGACCGCAAGGTCCTGGTGCTGGCCTCCGGCTCCCTCTCCCACCGCTTCTCCGACGACCGCAACGCCGAAGCCAACATCCATAACTGGACCCGCGAATTCGACAAGCAGGTCGACATGCGCGTGGTCGAGCTGTGGAAGCAAGGTCGCTTCAAGGAGTTCTGCGCAATGCTCCCCGACTACGCCACGGCCTGCTACGGCGAAGGCGGCATGCACGACACCGCGATGCTCCTCGGCCTGCTCGGCGGTGCCGACTACGACAAGCCGGTGGAAGTCCTGACCGAAGCCTTCGGCAGCTCCGGCACCGGCCAGATCAACGCGATCTTCCCGGTCTGATCCCAAGGAGTTCTCCATGCCTCATTTCATCGCTGAAATCACCGACAACATCGAACAGCAAGCCGACCTGCCCGGCCTGTTCGAGAAGGTCCACGCCACCCTGGGCGCCAGCGGCGTGTTTCCCCTCGGCGGCATCCGCAGCCGCGCGGTGCGCCTGGACACCTGGCGCATGGCCGACGGCAAGCACGACTACGCCTTCGTCCACATGACCCTCAAGGTCGGCCACGGCCGCGACCTGGAAACCCGCACGCAAGTCGCCGAGCAGCTGTTCGCGGTGATCACCGAGCACTTCGCCGCCCTGCAGGCCGAGCGCCTGCTGGCGCTGTCGTTCGAGATGACCGAGCTGCACCCGCAACTGAACTTCAAGCAGAACAACGTTCACGCATTCCTGAAAAACCAGGCGGGTTGACCTCCCCGCCTTCCCTTAACGGCACACTTCATCCACGGCTTTGACAAAAAAGAACAACATCATGAGCACAGCCAATACCGCAGATAGCGTCACCCTTGCCCGTCAAGCTTCGACCCACTCCACCGTCACCTGGCGGCTGATGCCGCTGTTGCTGGTGTGTTACCTGTTCGCCCACCTCGACCGCATCAACATCGGCTTCGCCAAGATGCAGATGAGCACCGACCTGCACTTCAGCGACACGGTGTACGGCTTCGGCGCCGGGCTGTTCTTCATCGCCTACGCGATGTTCGGCGTGCCCAGCAACATGGCCCTCGACCGGGTCGGCCCGCGGCGCTGGATCGCCACCCTGATGGTGGTGTGGGGCGCGCTGTCCACCAGCATGCTGCTGGTGGAAACGTCGACCGGCTTCTACGTGCTGCGCTTCCTCCTGGGCGTGGCCGAGGCGGGGTTCTTCCCCGGCATCCTGGTCTACCTCAACCGCTGGTACCCGGCCCGCCGCCGCGCCCAGATCACCGCGCTGTTCGCCATCGCCGTACCCATGGCCGGCGTGGTCGGCGGCCCGCTGTCCGGCGGCATCCTCGAACTGTTCCACGACGCCGCCGGCCTGCGCGGCTGGCAGTGGATGTTCCTGCTCGAGGGCGCTCCCGTCATCCTGCTGGGCCTGGTGGTGCTCAAGTGCCTGCCGGACAGTTTCGCCAGCGTCAGCTGGCTGAGCGACGAGCAGAAGCAAGGCCTGCGCGAAGAGCTGAACCAGGAAGAACAACGCAAGTCGATCACCTCCTTCGGCGGCATCCTCGGCGACGCCCGGGTCTGGCTGCTGGTGGCGGTGTACTGCGCGGTGATGCTGGCGGTAAACACCCTGGCCTTCTGGATGCCGACCCTGATCCATGGCGCCGGCATCGGCAGCGATGGTCGCGTCGGCCTGCTCAGCGCCGTGCCGTACCTGGCCGGCTGCTTCTTCATGATCGCCTGCGGGCGCTCTTCGGACCGCCGCCGCGAACGCCGCTGGCACCTCTGCGTGCCGCTGCTGATGTCCGCCTTGGGCATCGCCGTGGCCGGCCTGGCACCGCAAAACGCCGCGCTGGTGATGGGCGGCCTGATCATCGCCGGCATGGGCGCCAGCGCCGCGCTGCCGATGTTCTGGCAACTGCCGCCGGCGTTCCTGTCCAACACCACCCAGGCGGCAGGCATCGGCCTGATCAGCTCGCTGGGCAGCATCGCCTCGTTCTCCGCGCCCTACCTGATCGGCTGGATGCGCGACACCACCCATAGCGCCAGCCTGGCCCTGTACGTGCTGGCCGTTTTCATCACGCTCGGCGGCCTGCTGGTGCTGCGCACCCACGCCGCTACCGTCAACCCTCAGTAAGAGATTCGATCATGCTCGACCACAGCCAGATCCTCAGCGCCGCGGCCCAACTGGACCGCGCCGAACGCAACCGCGAACAGGTGCGCCAGTTCTCCCTGGAGCACCCAGGCATCACCATCGAGGACGCCTACGCCATCCAGCGCGCCTGGGTGGCGCAGAAGATCAAGGACGGGCGCAAGCTGGTCGGGCACAAGATCGGCCTGACCTCCCGCGCCATGCAGGTGTCGTCCAACATCACCGAACCGGACTACGGCGCACTGCTGGACGACATGCTGTTCGAAGAAGGCAGCGACATCCCCTTCGAGCGCTTCATCGTCCCGCGCGTTGAAGTGGAACTGGCGTTCATCCTCGGCAAACCGCTGAAGGGCCCGAACGTCACCGTGTTCGACGTGCTCGACGCCACCGAATGGGTGATCCCGGCACTGGAGATCATCGATGCGCGCATCCAGCAGGTCGACCCGCAGACCCAGGTCACCCGCAAGGTCTTCGACACCATCTCCGACAACGCCGCCAACGCCGGCGTGGTCATGGGCGGGCGCCCGGTGCGGCCGACCGACATCGACCTGCGCAAGGTGCCGGCGGTGCTCTACCGCAATGGCGTGATCGAGGAATCGGGCGTCTCCGCGGCCGTGCTCAACCACCCGGCCAAGGGCGTGGCCTGGCTGGCGAACAAACTGGCGCCGTACGACGTCACCCTGGAAGCCGGGCAGATCATCCTCGGTGGCTCGTTCACCCGTCCGGTAGCGGCGCGTCCGGGCGACACCTTCCATGTCGACTACGACATGCTCGGCTCCATCGCCTGCCGTTTCGTCTGATCAGGAGACCGTCATGGACATGCCCGTCAACCGCTTCAAACAGCGCCTGCAGCAGGACCAGGCGCAGATCGGCCTGTGGCTCGGCCTGGCCGATGCCTACTGCGCGGAGCTGGCGGCCAACGCCGGCTTCGACTGGCTGCTGATCGACGGCGAACACGCGCCCAACGACCTGCGCGGCATGCTCGCCCAGCTGCAGGCCGTGGCGCCCTACGCCAGCGAGGCGATCATCCGCCCGGTGATCGGTGATACCGCGCTGATCAAGCAGGTTCTCGATATCGGCGCGCAGACATTGCTGGTGCCGATGGTCGACAGTGCCGAGCAGGCACGCCAGCTGGTGCGCGCCGTGCATTACCCGCCCAAGGGTGTGCGCGGGGTCGGCAGTGCACTGGCGCGGGCGTCGCGCTGGAACAGCATTCCGGGTTATCTGGATCACGCCGATGCGCAGATGTGCCTGCTGGTGCAGATCGAGAACCTGGAGGCCCTGGCCAACCTGGACGAGATCGTTGCGGTGGACGGCGTCGATGGCGTGTTCATCGGCCCGGCGGACCTCAGCGCGTCCATGGGCCATCGCGGCAACCCGGGGCACCCCGAGGTGCAGGCGGCGATCGAAGACGCCATCCTGCGCATCAACAAGGCCGGCAAGGCGGCGGGGATTCTCAGTGCCGACGAGAAACTGGCCCGGCGCTATATCGAGCTCGGTGCCAAGTTCGTCGCGGTGGGGGTGGATACCACGGTGCTGATGCGCGGGTTGCAGGGGTTGGCGGCCAAGTTCAAGGAAGGCCAGGTGGTGCAGCCAACCTCCGGCGGCGTTTATTAGTCAGTCATCGCCGGCAACGCCGGCTCCCACAGGGATTGCGCACACCGCAGAACCCTGTGGGAGCTGGCATTGCCAGCGATGAGGCCAGCAAACTCACCGCCGAACTTGCTTCAGTTCATCCAGCAACCCCAGCAACTGCTGCAATTTCTCCTCGCCAAACTGCCCCTGCAACGCCTGATAGTTGGCCTCCATGCGCTGACTCATCGAGGCAAAGATCTCCTCGCCCTTCTCCGCCAGCTCCACCAGCACCCGGCGCTGATCGGTCTCGGCCTTGCGCCGCTTGACCAATCCGGCCGCCTCCATGCGCACCAGCACACCGGTCATGCTCGGCTTGAGAATGCAGGCCTGGTCGGCCAAGCGATAGATCTCCAGCTCGCCCTGCTGGCGCAGGATGCGGATCACCCGCCACTGCTGCTCGGTCAGGCCGTGTTCGTTGAGGGAAGGTCGGAAGAAGCGCATCGCGGCTTCGCGGGCTTGCAACAGGGTGAGGGTCAGGGACTGACGCGGACGGCTGGACATGAAAGTGCAAGGTTCTCGGGTTATTTGTTAACACTTTAACAAAAAGCCTTGACGACGACAGCGCCTGGCATCGCCGATCAAATGCCCCGGCACGCATGGGCAAGACAGCGCCCGGCGCAGCGGCGTTAATGGGCACACTTTCATTCCTCCTTTCAAGGAAGCACTGCCATGACCCTGCACGCCGCCAAACAGCACATCCAGCTCAGCGAACTCGACGCCTGGGGCACCGTCGCCGACCTCGGTTCGGAGATTCTCGAAGGTGAAGTCCGCGCCTTCGGCAAGATGACCTTCGGTGCGCCGACCGATGCGGTCAGCAGCGCCTACTTCGGCACCACCCAGGGCAAGTTCCGCATGGTCTACCCGTTCAACGAACAGGCCGTGGTGGTCACCGGTGCCGTGCGCCTGACCGACGAAAGCACCGGCCAGGTGACCGAGTACAAGGTCGGTGACAGCTGGTTCGTGACCAAGGGCACCCCGGTACTGTGGGAGATTCTCAGCGAGAGCTTCGTGAAGCATTACTTCGCGGTGGCCTGAGGTTCTTTATAAGCCTTGATGGCCTCATCGCCGGCAACGCCGGCTCCCACAATGTCCGCAGCTACACTGCAACCTGTGGGAGCCGGCGTTGCCGGCGATGAGGCCCTCAAGGCTTAAACAGCAGCCCCGAGCGAAGCCGCAAAGATCGTCCACATCGCCTTCAACCGCCGCTCATACGCCGCCTCTCCGGCATAGATCAGCTCGACGATCAGGCTGTCGATCACCCCCAGGTAAGCATCCACGAACAACTGCCGCCGCTCGCCCTTGAGCCGGGGAAACTGCTGCTCCAGTGCCTTGCCGAACACCTCGCCGACCCGCGCCAGGTGCCCCTCGAATCCCGACGAAATCATCGAACGCAGCTCCGCCGGCGGAAAGAACGCCGCCCGCAGCAAAAACCGCAGGTGCGCCGATTCCCGGTAGCGCTGCGCCATGCGCTCGCCATACAGCGCGCCGGGCAGGCCGTCGTCCTCGGCGAAACAGCCATCGACATGCAGCCGCTCCGCCTCCAGCGCCCGCTCGAAGACCGCCTCGAACAGGTCGACCTTGCCGCTGAAGTGGGCATACAGCGACGGCTTGCGCATGCCCACCGCCACGGCGATATCGTTGAGCGAGGCAGCGTCGTAGCCGGACTCGGCGAACTGCTCGACCGCCACCAGGCAAATCTTCTCCGCCGAGGGCGAAAGAACTCTCATGCAAAACCTCTCCATTGACCCTGCTTGCCAACCTGCCTTCCAGGCACCCTAACGACCGATAGGTCGATAATCTGGGCGAAGTTAAAGCCGCCTGGAGGCAGGGTCAAGCCGGTACTGCGTATTGATCGTGATTCAGGCCAGGCCCGCCAGGCTGGTGCTGCGGAAGTCCTTGGGCGACTGCTCGTACTGCTTCTTGAACGAACGGCTGAAGTGCGCCGAATCGGTGAAGCCCCATTTGTAGGCGATGGTGGTGATGGACTCGGTCTTGTGGATCGGATTGGCCAGGTCATCGGCGCTGCGCTGCAGGCGGGCGCGCTGGATGTAGCGGCAGACGCTGTCACCCTGCTCTTCGAACAGGCGATACAGATGGCGCACCGAGATGTTCAGGCGTGTCGCCAGGCTGACCGGGGTCAGGCCAGGTTGACCGAGGGATTCGTCGATGACCTTCTGCACGTAGCTGCGCAGGTCGGCGCCCTGCAACGAGGCCGGCAGGCGGGTGTCCTGGTCGCTGCCTTCAAGGGCCGAGCCGAGCAGCGAGAGGAAGGCGCTGTGCAGCGCATCGCCTTCGGCCTGTTCGCCGTCCTGGGCGCTGGTTTCCTTGCACAGCTGGTCCATCAGCAAATGCAGCATGCGCCCGCAGGCCTTGCTCTGGGAGATCTTGCCGAAGATGCGCTGGTCACCGCCCAGTTGCCGCGACACCTGCTCGCGGGACAGCCCCAGCGAAGCGTGTTCGATCAGGCCGAAGGGGGTGATCTCGCAGGCGCCCACCGAATCCATCAGCAGCATCTCGCCGGGAGCCAGCTGCAGGCTGGTGCCGTTCTGGGTGATCTGGGAAAAGCCGGTCCGTTGGCTGACCAGGAAGCAATGCTGGTCGTTGTCGCGATCGGCCTTGAGGCCGTTGCGCCGGATCACCCCGGCGTTGGTGCGCAGGTTGGCCATGCCCAGGCCACCCCGCGACCAGGTGGAAATCTCGCCGATGAACAGCGAGCGGTTGAACGCAAGTTCGGTTTCGAAGTACCCGCACGTTGCCTGCATTGCCGCGTTCCAGCGATCCAGGGCCGAGCCGGTAGCCTGATGGATACTCATGACGTACCTCCACAGTGGCATCTTGTTTTTGTCGGGCAATAGTTAACATGTTATCTATATGCACGCAACAATTCTGTAAGCCCATGTGTAAAAGCACGATGAGTGCCAACTTTCGTTCAGAGTCCTTCCAACAGCGGTTTCAGGGCAATCAGAGCGGTCAGCAGATGCTCGCGCTGCTCGGGACTGATGCGGATATAGCGACGAAAGGCAGGCATGCGGTTAACCACTTCACTACCGCCCATATGCTCCAGTACCACGGTCCACAGGCCCTCGGCGCGCTCCAGGCGCAGGCGCTTGAAGTCCAGCGGCATCAGGGCCTGCATCAGCGCCTGATCCTGCTCCAGGCGCTGGCGTACCCGCTCCAGCAATCCCGCTTCACCGCCCTTCTGTTTCCAGCCCAGGCCGGTACGGCGAATCGCGCCACTGTGGTGCAGTTCCAGGGTCGCGGTGCCCTCGGAACTGGCAGCACATTGCAGGCGGAATTCGCAGACCACGATATGCATCAGCAGCTGTGATTCGGTGCGCTCGCGAACCTCGAATTCGACGCCGCCGGCCAGGGCGAAACGCGCCTGGCCGGGTTGCACGACCTGGCAGTCCTGCACGCCGAGATTGCGTCGCAGGTACTCCAGGGTCACCCCCGGGCGATAGCCCGAGGGTGCGCGATCAAACAGCCTTTGCCAGAGATTCGGCGCGCTGGTGGCCATGATGCACTCCAGGTTCGTTGGCAAATTCCTTGGCCAGGACGTCCTCGACCACGGCCGGCTTGAACGGGTTGACCCGCTGCACGACCAAGGTCCAGAACAGCGCGTACACCGCAGTACCGCCGAGCATCCAGGCGAACGGCACGTAGACGTCGGCAGGATTCATGCCCGGCGGGGTGATGAACCACATGCCCAGCAGGATGCCGACGCTGGACAGAATCTGCGGCAGCGGGAACAGCGGCGAGCGGTAGGCGCGCGGCAGGTCCGGACGACGGATGCGCAGGATCACCACCGACAGGGTCACCAACAGGTACGCCGTGCTCCAGGCACACACCGCAGCCAGCACCAGGTGCATGATGTTGTCGGTGTTGCCGCCCAGGTACAGGGCGTGCAGGCACGGGATCAGCATGGCGACCAGGATGCACAGCAGCGGGGTCTTGAAGCGCGGGTGCAGGTAGGTGAAGACCTTCGGCAGCGCGCCGTCGACGGCCATGCCGTAGAGGATGCGCGGCACGCCGGCCATCAGGGTGTTGATGGTCGCAGCGCCGGCGAACAGGAAGCCGATGCCCAGCCACAGCGGACCGATATCACCCATCACTTGCTGGGCAAACTGCGGGATGGCCATCGGCGTATCCAGCAGGTGCACGCCGGTGGCGGCGTCCAGCACGACGTTTTCCACCTGGCGCTTCATCGCCGCGCCATAGATGAACATGCAGGTGGCCACACCCAGCAGGCCAAGGGCCATGGCCCGCGGCATGGTCCGCGCCGAGCGACGCAGGTCCGGGGCCAGCGGGGTGACGAACTCGCAGCCGACGAACATGAACATGGCCATGCCCACCAGCGACAGCACGGTGATCAGGTCGGTGCCGACCATCGACTCGCCGAACCAGCCATCCAGCTGCACCGCCGGCGCGGCGATCAGGCCGAGCACGCCGAACACCATCAGGGTGGTCCACATGCCGAAGGTGAGGATGATTTCCGCCTTGCCGAAGGCGCTGACGCCGAAGGCATTGAGCACGGCGAACACCACCACGAAGCCGACGCCGAGCAGCCAGGAGCCGCCGGCGGATTCGGCCAGGGTATTCAGGTGCTCGAAGTTCACCAGGGCCATGACCCCGGCGAGGATGGTCTCGGCGGTACCGGCGAAGACGTGGACGATCAGGTAGGCCGACAGGGTGCCGGTAATGGCGAAGAAACGGCCCATGCCGCAGTTGATGTAGTCGTACACCGAGCCGGTGGTCGGCAGGATCGCCGCGGCTTCGGCGAAGGTGGTGGACTGCGCCAGCATCAACAGCACCGCGATCAGCATCGCCATGGCGAAGGCGCTGCCGCCGATGCCGAAGCCCATGGTCGCGGTCAGGATGACGGGGCTGGCCATGATCAGGCCGATGGTACTGGCAAGGGCGGTGGGAAAGCCGATCGTGCCCCGGTTCAGGTGCGCGCTGAGCGTGTCGTTGAGCGACATGGTGAAGACCTCAAGTGCCGTTGTTATGGTTGTGCGTCACTGTGCGCCGCACTCCATGCCACGTCTTGCCCCAGACTGCCGGGGGTTTTGTTGCTGGCTGCCAGGCCTTGGAAGGGTGTCGCTTGTGAGGGCCTCATCGCTGGCAAGCCAGCTCCCACAGGACCTGCATGCACCGGACCTTGTGGGAGCTGGCTTGCCAGCGATGGGCCCCTCAATATCTACACATCAGGCCTGCCCATGCGCCTTCTGCTTCAGTTTCTCGGTATCCACCTGAACGAACACCGAATCCGCCGTCACCGTCAGCACATCCCCCGCCCACACCTCGCAGATCACCCGGGTCTTGCGCCCCGGTTCGCCCTCGACCCGAGCCTTGAGGGTCAGCTCCACGCCCATCGGCGTCGGCTTCAGGTAGGTCAGCCCCAGGTGCCCGGTCACGCAATCGATGCGCGGCAGCGAACCCGGCTCGCGCCCCTGGGCGCGGTAGTGATACGCCATTGCCGTCCAGTTCGAGTGGCAATCCACCAGCATCGCCAGCAGCCCGCCATAGACCAGGCCGGGCCAGCCGCAGAAAGTGCTGTCGGGAGAATGGGTGCAGACCACATGGACGCCGTCATCGGCCCAGTGGCTTTTCAGGTGCAGGCCGCTCGGATGGGCCGAGCCGCAGCCATAGCAGACGCCGTCCGGCGCTGCCAGGTCCTGGAGGGGGATCGCTTGGGAGGTCATTTGTTTCCAGATTTGTTTTTGTAGGAAAGTTCAGATGTTAACGCTCTCCCTGTTCTGATTCAAAGTCAGCCGTTTCATGCGTCATTAAGTCTCATATGGCTTCCGGCCATGAGCGGAAGGAGTAAGCTACACCCCCAGCAAGGCCCCACATCAGAACAAGGACTGCTGCGATGATTGCTAATGATGCCGGCTGGCATTATGCCGATGATGGTTCCCCCCGCCACGCCCCCTACACCGGGTTGTTCCTTGCCTGGAGCGCCTCCCACGACCTGCTCAGTCGCGACTTCAAGGCCGACTACGACGCCGAAATCCAGGCCCTCGCCGAACGCCTGCTGACCCCCGCCCGCTTCTTCCAGCTGTGCTGCGACAACCTGCTGGTGGACGAAGACCTCAGCCGCCAGGGCAACGCTTTCGCCGCTCACTACCTCGGCCGCCGGGCCCCGTCGCTGCCCGACGACCTGACCCAGCTGCTCGGCATGGTCGGCATCGACGAGCCCGGTGCCAGCTGGGAACACTACGATCTGCTGGCGCCACGCCTCGACCAACGGTTCGCCCAATGGCAGGCCGGTCAGTGAACCTGATGCGATAAATACTGTCTTCTCGCGGTGGCTTGTCGCGGTACTCCCTGACTGACAAGCCCCGGGGACGTCCAACGGTTATCCCCTTTTTTCGTTGCGCTGGCGGCAGGCATGCCGGTCGGCGGTTTTCATTTTTTCTTCTCGGGGAAGATAACCATGCGCCTGCTTCGCCCTCTCCGCGCACGCTCCGCCGTGCTTCCCGCCCTGTTCGCCGGCCTGCTCCTGAGCAGCGTCGCCCACGCCGAAGAATCCGCCAGCGACGATCGCTGGGTCAGCGACAGCCTCACCACCTACGTACGCAGCGGCCCCACCGACGGCCATCGCCTGGTCGGCACCCTGAAATCCGGGCAGAAGGTCAAGCTGCTCGCTACCCAGGGCAGCTACAGCCAGGTCCGTGCCGAGTCCGGCGATACCGTATGGATTTCCAGCAACGACCTGCAAAGCGTCCCTGGCCAGGCCGAGCGCCTGCCGCAACTGACCGAGCGCGTCGCCCAGCTCGAACAACAGTTGAAGACCATCGACGACAGCTGGAAAAGCCGCGTCCAGGGCATGCAGGAGACCATGGACTCGCGCAAGAACCTGGTAGACGAACTGCAGGCCCGCAACCAGTCGCTCAACGAAGAACTGACCCAGGCCCAGTCGCAACTGCGCGACACCCAGGCCCGCCTCGGCGACGAAAACAAGCAGGTGATGATGCGCTACATGGTCTACGGCGGCGCAATCGCCGGAGCCGGGCTGCTTGCCGGGCTGATCATTCCGGCGCTGACCCGGGGTCGCAAGAAGAACAGCGGCTGGGCCTAAACCCTGCGCTCCAGCGCATAGGGCCCGCTGGCCAACTGCTCGCGCAGGAACGCCACGCAGGCCCGCACCTTGGCCGAACTGGACGAGCGCACCGCCGTCACCGCCCAGATATCCGCTGGCTGATACCAGGCCGGCAGTACCCGCACCAGCGCGCCGCTGGCCAGGCTGCCGGCGATATCCCAGGCCGAAGCCATGATGATGCCGTGGCCGTCATGGGCCCACTGGCGGACGATATCGCTGTGGTTGGAAGCCATCGGCCCGGTGACCTTGACCGTCTCTCCGCCGTTCGGGCCGACCAGCTTCCACACCCCGAACCGATCGTCGCGGCTGCGGAACAGCAGGCAATCGTGCTGGGCCAGGTCCGCCGCCACCTTGGGCGCGCCACGGCGCTCCAGGTACTCCGGCGCCGCCGCCAGCACCCGGGTGCTCTCGGCGATGCGGTGGGCGATCAGGTGCTTCTCCTGCACCTCGCCCACGCGGATATCGATATCGAAGTTATCGGCGATCAGGTCGGCACGACGGTCCAGCAATTCCAGCCACACCTCCAGCGCCGGGTATTGCCGGCGCAATAGCGAAAGGATCGGCGCGATGTGCTCGCGGCCCAGGCGCAGGCTGGTGCACAGGCGCAAGGTGCCCTGGGGCTCCCGCTGACCACCGGACAAGGCATCCACCATCGCCCCGACGTCCTCGAGAATCTTCTGCGCCCAGACGAACGCGGCCTCGCCATCGCTGGTGATGTTCACCCGTCGGGTAGTGCGATTGAACAGCTTCACCCCGAGCTGTTCCTCCAGGGTGGCGATGCGCTTGCTGACATGCGCCGGCGACAGCCCGGTCTCGCTGGCAGCGGCGATGAAGCTGGAGCGCCGGGCCACTTCGCAGAACAGCTGGAGGTCGCGCAATAGCGGCCCATTATTCGCTGTGAGCACATTCTGATTCTTCATTACGCCCGATTATCTCCTGGGACTTTTTATTTAGCCTCTCACAAAAGCTGCCTTGCCGTACAAGCCAGAACAACAAGAGAGACCCACGAAGATGATCCGCATTGCCGTTGCCGGCGCCGGCCTGATCGGCCGCCGCCATATCGAACTGATCCTGGCCAGCCGCGACTGCGAACTGGCTGCCATTGTCGATCCCCTGCCCGCTACCGCCGCCTTTGCCGACAGCCTCGGCGTGCCGCTCTACGCCGACCTCGACAGCCTGCTGGCCGCCCAGCGTCCCGACGGCGTGATCCTCGCCACCCCCAACCAACTGCATGTCGAAGGCGCCCTCGCCTGCGTCGCCCACGGCATTCCCGCGCTGATCGAAAAACCGGTGGCGCACACCCTGGAAGAAGGCAAGCGCCTGCTGGCCATCGCCGAACAGGCCGGGGCCAAGCTGCTGGTGGGCCACCACCGCGCCCATAGCGCGATCCTGGAAAAGGCTCGCGAAGTGATCGGCGAAGCCGTGCTGGGCAACCTGGTGGCGGTGATGGGCAGTGCGCTGTTCTACAAGCCCGACGACTATTTCGATGCCGCCCCGTGGCGCCGCGAAGCCGGGGGAGGACCGGTGCTGATCAACATGATCCACGAGATCGGCAACCTGCGTTCGCTGTGCGGCGAGATCGTCTCGGTGCAGGCCCAGGCCTCCAATGCCACCCGTGGTTTTGCCGTGGAAGACACGGTGGCGGTGAGCCTGCGCTTTGCCAGCGGCGCCCTCGGCACCTTCATGCTCTCCGACACCGCCGCCTGCGCCCGCAGCTGGGAGCAGACCGCGCGGGAAAACCACGATTACCCGAGCTACGCCGACGAGGACTGCTACGTGCTGGCCGGCACCCAGGGCTCGCTGTCGATCCCGACCATGCGCCTGAAGTACTACGCCAGGCGTGACGACCGCTCGTGGTGGAAGCCGTTCGAGACGGCGGTGGCCAGCCTGGAAGAAGCCGACCCGCTGGCGCGCCAGCTGGCGCATTTCTGCCAGGTGATCCGTGGCGAGGCCGAGCCGCTGGTCAGCGTGCGCGACGGGCTGCGCAATCTGCAGATCGTCGATGCGATCAGCGAGGCGGCCAGAACCGGGCAAATCATCTCCACCCAAGAGTTGTAGAGACCGTCAGGGCCTCATCGCTGGCAAGCCAGCTCCCACACGATCCCTGTGGGAGCTGGCGTTGCCAGCGATGAGGCCCCAGAGAACACCATAAAAACAACAAGAGAGAACACCATGGCTCACGACAACACCCGACAAACCAAAAAAGCCACCGCCAGCGGCTGGGTCGGCTCCGCCCTGGAGTACTACGACTTCTTCATCTACGCCCAGGCCGCCGCGCTGATCTTCCCGCAGATCTTCTTCCCCGCCGGCGACCCCAAGCTGGCGATCATCGCCTCCCTCGCCACCTACGGCGTCGGCTATCTGGCCCGTCCGGTCGGTGCCTTCGTCCTCGGTCACTGGGGCGACACCCGCGGGCGCAAGAACGTCCTGCTGCTGTGCATGTTCCTGATGGGCATCGCCACCTTCGCCGTCGGCCTGTTGCCGACCTTCAACCAGATCGGCTACTGGGCCCCCGCCCTGCTGGTGGTACTGCGCCTGATCCAGGGCTTCGCCGTGGCCGGCGAGATCGCCGGGGCCAGTTCGATGATCCTTGAACACGCCCCACCCGGGCGCCGTGGCTTCTTCGCCAGCTTCACCCTGCAGGGCGTGCAGGCCGGCCAGGTGCTGGCGGCGGCGATCTTCCTGCCGCTGGCCTACTTCATGCCGGAAGAAGCCTTCAACAGCTGGGGCTGGCGCATTCCGTTCCTGCTCAGCGCCGCCGTGCTGATCGCTGCCTTCATCATTCGCCGCGAGGTCAAGGAACCCGAGGCCTTCGTGCAGAAGGTGGAACAGGTCACCCGCACCCGCTCGCCGATCCGCGAGGCCTTCAAGTACAGCTGGCACGGCATGCTGGTGGTGTTCGGCGTGTCGCTGATGAACGTGATCCCGGTGGTCACCACCATCTTCGGCGCTGCCTACGCGGTGCAGCCGGCCTACGGCGTGGGCTTCGACAAGAGCGTCTACCTGTGGATCCCGGTGGTCGGCAATATCGTCGCGGTGCTGGTGATTCCCTTCGTCGGCAACCTGTCCGACCGCATCGGCCGGCGTCCGCTGATCATCGGCGCGGCGATCGGTTGCGGGCTGATGTCGTTCCTCTACCTGTACGCCATCAGCATCCATAGCGTGCCGCTGGCCTTCGCTGCCTCGCTGCTGATGTGGGGGACGATCTACCAAGGCTACAACGCGATCTTCCCGAGCTTCTTCCCCGAGCAGTTCCAGACCCACTACCGCGTCTCGGCCATGGCCGTGGCGCAGAACATCGGCTACATGATCACCGCCCTGCTCCCGGCCCTGTTCACCGCCGTCGCCCCGCCCGGCTCGGACAACGTGCCGCTGCTGATCGGCGCCATCACCTGCGTGGTCACCGCGATCTCGGCGATTGCCGCCTGGAGCGCCCCGGAAACCTACCGCACGCCACTGGACCAGCTCGGCAAGAGCGACGCCGTGGCTCTCGACAAACCCACCTACGACGCGCTGCGGGCCCAGGCCCTGCGCACCACCCCCTGATTGGAAGTGATCCCCATGCAAACCGTACTCGTCCTCAACGGCCCCAACCTGAACATGCTCGGCCTGCGCCAGCCCGAGGTGTATGGCCGCGAGACCCTGGCCGATGTCGAAGCCCTGTGCCGCGCCGCCGGCCAGCGCCATGAGCTGGCCATCGAGTTCCAGCAGACCAACCACGAAGGCCAGATGATCGACTGGATCCACCAGGCCCGTGGCCGGGTCGCCGGCATCGTCATCAATCCCGGCGCCTGGACTCACACCTCGGTGGCCATCCACGACGCGCTGATCGCTGCCGAAGTGCCGGTGATCGAGGTGCATATCTCCAACGTGCACCGCCGCGAGGCCTTCCGTCATCACTCCTATGTGTCGCTGGTGGCGCAGTCGGTGCTGGCCGGTTTCGGTACTCACGGCTATGTCCTGGCCATCGATCACTTCGCCAAGCAACTGCAAGGAAGCAAGCCATGAAAAACCTCGGTAATCCGAACCAACGCCTGCGCCTGGGCTTCGTCGGCGGCGGCCTGGAGTCGTCGATCGGCTCCACCCACCGCTACGCCGCGCACCTGGACGGCCACTTCGAACTGGTGGCCGGGGTGTTCGCCCGCGACCCGGCGCGCAACCGCGCCGCCGCCGAGGCCTACGGCATCGCGCCGGACCGCGTGTACCCGGACTTCCAGAGCATGGCGGTGGCCGAAGCCGCCCGCGAAGACGGCATCCACGCCGCCGCAATCATGGCGCCCAACGCCGTGCATGTGCCGGCCAGCCTGGCCTTCCTCGACCAGGGCATCGACGTGATCAGCGACAAGCCGCTGGCCGCCAGCCTCGATGAAGCCGAGCAACTGCTGCAACGGGTGCGCAAGGGCCCGGCGCTGCACCTGCTGACCCACAACTACAGCGGCTACCCGCTGATCCGCGAAGCCCGCGAACTGATCGCCAGCGGCGCCCTCGGCGAGGTGCGCCTGGTCCAGGTCGAGCATGCCGCCGGCTTCGGCACCCGCGCCCTCGAACAGCAAGGCGCCAAGGCCCTGATGTGGCGCACCGATCCCGCTCAGGCCGGGGCGTCCTCGGTACTGGCGGATGTCGGCGTGCATGCCCACCAGTTGCTGCGCTTCGTCACCGGCCAGGAAATCAGCGAAGTCTCGGCGGAACTGAGCACCCTGGTGCCGGGCCGGGTCAGCGACGACAACGCCCACGTCAAGCTGCGCCTGGGCAATGGCGCGCGCGGCATGCTCTGGGCCAGCTTCGTCGCCGCCGGGCATCGCCATGGCCTGCAACTGCGGGTGTTCGGTGAAAAGGGCTCGCTGTACTGGCACCAGGAAGACCCGGAGCGCCTGGAAGTGCGCTACCAGGACCAGCCGCACCAGATCCTGCGCCGGGGCGAGGCCTGGCTGAGCGAGTCGGCGCGCTTGTCGACGCGGATCAAGGCGGGTCAGCCGGAGGGGTTGCTGGAGGCGTTCGCCAATATCTATAGCGAAGCGGCGGAGCGCATTCGTGCGCGGCGTGAACAGCGGGTGCCGAGTGCGCAATCGTTGCTGTGCCCGACGGCCGAGGATGGCCTGCGCGGGATGCGCTTTATCGATGCCTGCGTGAAATCGGACCGGGCCGAGGGGCGCTGGACCGAGGTCGCTTGATTCGTTGTCGCTGATGGCCTCATCGCTGGCAACGCCAGCTCCCACAAGGACCGCGTTCACCACAGAACCTGTGGGAGCTGGCATTGCCAGCGATGAGGCCATCAGCATCAATAGAGATGCCAAGGAGTCGCCACCCGGCACCCACCCAAGCACAACCCCCAGCCTCTGCTACCGTGGAAAGACAATTCCCCTTCCCCACCGCAGCACAGGTGACCCCACATGGCGCGCACCACCCCCATCGAGCTGTACCGCAATATCGGCATCGTCGCCCACGTCGACGCGGGCAAGACCACCACCACCGAACGGATCCTGTTCTACACCGGGGTCAACCACAAGATGGGCGAGGTCCACGACGGCGCCGCGACCATGGACTGGATGGCCCAGGAACAGGAACGCGGGATCACCATCACCTCGGCGGCGACCACGGCGTTCTGGCAGGGCTCGACCAAGCAATTCGCCGACAAGTACCGCTTCAACATCATCGATACCCCCGGCCACGTCGACTTCACCATCGAGGTGGAACGCTCGCTGCGCGTGCTCGACGGCGCGGTGGTGGTGTTCAGCGGCGCCGACGGCGTCGAGCCGCAGTCCGAGACGGTCTGGCGCCAGGCCAACAAGTACCACGTACCGCGCCTGGCCTACGTCAACAAGATGGACCGCCAGGGCGCCGACTTCCTCCGCGTGGTCAAGCAGATCGACCAGCGCCTCGGCCACCATCCGGTACCGATCCAGTTGGCCATCGGCGCCGAGGAACACTTCGCCGGGCAGATCGACCTGGTGAAGATGAAAGCCATTTACTGGAACGACGACGACCAGGGCACCAGCTACCGCGAGGAAGAGATCCCCGCCGAGCTGCTGGACCAGGCCCGGGAATGGCGCGCCCATATGATCGAGGCCGCCGCCGAGGCCAACGACGAGTTCATGACCCTCTACCTCGACGGCGTCGAGCTGAGCAACGAGCAGATCAAGGCCGGCCTGCGCCAGCGCACCCTGGCCAACGAGATCGTCCCGGCGATCCTCGGTTCGTCGTTCAAGAACAAGGGCGTGCCGCTGATGCTCGACGCGGTGATCGACTACCTGCCCGCGCCTTCGGAAATCCCGGCGATCAACGGCACCGACCCGGACCACGAGGACAAGCACCTGGAGCGCCACGCCGACGACAACGAACCGTTCTCGGCCCTGGCCTTCAAGATCGCCACCGACCCCTTTGTCGGCACCCTCACTTTCGCCCGGGTCTACTCCGGCGTGCTCAGTTCCGGCGACGCCGTGCTCAACTCGGTCAAGGGCAAGAAGGAACGGGTCGGGCGCATGGTGCAGATGCACGCCAACCAGCGCGCCGAGATCAAGGCCGTCTGTGCCGGTGACATTGCCGCGCTGATCGGCATGAAGGACGTCACCACCGGCGACACCCTGTGCGACCTGAACAAACCGATCATTCTCGAACGCATGGACTTCCCCGACCCGGTGATCTCGGTGGCGGTGGAACCCAAGACCAAGGCCGACCAGGAGAAGATGGGCATCGCCCTCGGCAAGCTGGCCCAGGAAGACCCGTCGTTCCGGGTCAAGACCGACGAAGAAACCGGGCAGACCATCATTTCCGGCATGGGCGAGCTGCACCTGGACATCATCGTCGACCGCATGCGCCGCGAGTTCGGCGTCGAGGCCAATATCGGCAAGCCGCAGGTGGCCTACCGCGAGAAGATCCGCAACACCTGCGAAATCGAAGGCAAGTTCGTCCGCCAGTCCGGCGGGCGCGGCCAGTACGGGCATTGCTGGATCCGCTTCGCCCCGGGCGACGAAGGCAAGGAAGGCCTGGAGTTCATTAACGAAATCGTCGGCGGGGTGATCCCCCGAGAGTACATCCCGGCGATCCAGAAAGGCATCGAGGAACAGATGCAGAACGGCGTGGTTGCCGGCTATCCGCTGATCAGCCTCAAGGCCGCGGTGTTCGACGGCTCGTACCACGATGTCGACTCCAACGAACTGGCGTTCAAGGTCGCCGCATCCATGGCCACCAAGCAGCTGTCGCAGAAAGGCGGCGCGGTGCTGCTGGAGCCGGTGATGAAGGTTGAAGTGGTGATGCCCGAGGAGTACATGGGCGACATCATGGGCGACCTGAGCCGCCGTCGCGGCCTGATCCAGGGCAGCGAGGACACCCCGGCAGGCAAGGTGGTGCGCGCCGAAGTGCCGCTGGGGGAGATGTTCGGCTACTCCACCGAGATGCGCTCGATGACCCAGGGCCGGGCCAGCTACTCGATGGAGTTCACCCGCTACGCCGAGGCGCCGGCGAGCATTGCCGAGGCGATCATCAAGAAGCAGGGATAGCTTTGTTGGGGCTGATGGCCTCATCGCTGGCAAGCCAGCTCCCACAGGTATTGCATGCACCGAACCCTGTGGGAGCTGGCTTGTCGGGGCGCCGAACCGCAGCGATGAGGCCATCAGCATCAACACAAAATCAGTGCTCCGCCCCCGCCCGCTTCAACAACTGCTTGCAGCGCTCCGACAGATGCACCACCCGCAGGTGCTTGCCCGCCTTCTCATAACGCTCGCGCAAGGTCTTCAACGCCGCGATCGCCGAATAATCGACGAAGCTCAGGTGCTGGCAATCCAGGGTGACCTGCGCTGGATCATTGGCCGGGTCGAACTGGTTGAGGAACGGCGTGCTGGAAGCGAAGAACAGCGTGCCATGCACCCGGTACAGCTTGCTGCCATCGGCTTGCAACTGGCTGTCGGCGTACAGCTCACGGGCATGCTGCCAGGCGAAGTTGACGGCAGCGATGACGATGCCGAACAGCACCGCCGTGGCCAGGTCGGTGAACACCGTGACCACGGTCACCGCGACGATCGCCAGCACATCGCTCAGCGGCACCTTGTGCAGCACCCGCAGCGACGCCCAGGCGAAGGTCTGCTGGGCCACCACGAACATCACTCCGACCAGCGCCGCCAGCGGGATCTTCTCGATCAGCGGCGAAAGGAACAGCACGAACAGCAGGATCATCACCCCTGCGACCACACCCGACAGGCGACCACGGCCATTGGAGCTGAGGTTGATCACGGTCTGCCCGATCATCGCGCAACCGCCCATGCCGCCACACAGACCGGAAACCATGTTGGCCGCGCCGAGGGCCACGCATTCGCGGTCGGGGTGGCCGCGGCTCTCGGTGATTTCGTCGGTGAGGTTGAGGGTCAGCAGGGTTTCCAGCAGGCCGACCAGGGCCATCAGCACCGCATAGGGGGCGATGATGCGCAGGGTCTCCAGGTTCCATGGCACCTGCGGCAGCGCCAGGGATGGCAGGCCACCGGCGATATGGGCCATGTCACCAAGGGTGCGGGTCGGCAGGTCGAGCAGGTACACCAGCACGCCGACCCCGAGGATCGCCACCAGCGCCGGCGGCACCGCGCGGGTCAGCTTTGGCAGCACATAGACCACCAGCATGGTCAGGCCCACCAGGCCAAGCATCAGCCACAGGGCCGGGCCTTGCAGCCAGGCTTCACCTTGCTTGAAGTGTTCGAGCTGGGCCATGGCGATGACGATGGCCAGGCCGTTGACGAAGCCGAGCATCACCGGATGCGGCACCAGTCGCACCAGCTTGCCCAGGCGCAGCAGGCCGAACAGGATCATCAGCAGCCCGCCCAGCAACACCGTAGCCAGCAGGTACTGCACACCCTGTTGCACCACCAGGGCGACGATCACCACGGCCATGGAGCCGGCGGCACCGGAGATCATGCCGGGGCGGCCGCCGAACAGGGCGGTCAGGGTGCAGATGATAAAGGCGCCATACAGGCCCATCAGCGGGTTGAGGTGGGCGACCAGGGCGAAGGCGATGCACTCCGGCACCAGGGCGAACGACGTGGTCAAACCGGCCAGGATATCGCTGCGCACGCGCAGGGCCCGGCTTTTCGGGTGTGCTTGGGACATCGGGGATTCCGTTGGGACAGGCGGGGAAAAATCGTTAGCAAGCTTACCGGATTCCCCATAGACGACACAAAACCCTGTGGGAGCTGGCCTTGCCAGCGATGAGGCCAGCACTCGCGACGATGTTGCCTGACCAGACGCCATCGCCGGCAACGCCGGCTCCCACAGGGTTCTTCGGTGCTCTGGCTATTTCCTTATAACCACTATGGCTATTGACCAGCCAATCGCCCCAACCCCATGCTCCCCCGCTCCACCCATCCCTCAAGGAACGATTGCATGAAGCTGGAAACCCTGGCCATCCACGCGGGCTTCAGTCCGGACCCGACCACCAAGGCGGTGGCCGTGCCGATCTACCAGACCACCTCCTTCGCCTTCGACGACACCCAGCACGGCGCCGACCTGTTCGACCTGAAGGTCGCCGGCAATATCTATTCGCGGATCATGAACCCCACCAACGACGTGCTGGAGCAACGCATGGCCGCCCTCGAAGGCGGGGTCGGCGCGCTGGCCGTGGCCTCGGGCATGGCGGCGATCACCTACGCGATCCAGACCGTGGCCGAGGTGGGCGACAACATCGTTTCGGTGGCCAAGCTCTACGGCGGCACCTACAACCTGCTGGCCCATACCCTGCCACGCATCGGCATCCAGACCCGCTTCGCCCCCCACGACGATATCGCCGCCCTCGAAGCGCTGATCGACGAGCGCACCAAGGCGGTGTTCTGCGAGTCCATTGGCAACCCCGCCGGCAATATCGTCGACCTCCAGGCCCTGGCCGACGCCGCCCACCGCCATGGCGTGCCGCTGATCGTCGATAACACCGTGGCCACGCCGATCCTGTGCCGGCCGTTCGAACACGGCGCCGATATCGTCGTGCATTCGCTGACCAAGTACATCGGCGGCCATGGCACCAGCATCGGCGGCATCGTCATCGACTCGGGCAAGTTCCCCTGGGCCGAGCACAAGGAACGCTTTGCCCTGCTCAACACCCCCGACCCGTCCTACCACGGCGTGACCTACACCGAAGCCTTCGGCCCGGCCGCCTTTATCGGCCGCTGCCGCGTGGTACCGCTGCGCAACACCGGGGCGGCGCTGTCGCCGTTCAATGCCTTCCTGATCCTGCAGGGCCTGGAAACCCTGGCCCTGCGCATGGAGCGCCATACCGAGAACGCCCTCAAGGTCGCTCGTTACCTGCAGGAGCACGAGCAGGTCGCCTGGGTCAAATACGCCGGCCTGCCCGATCATCCGGAGCACGAACTGGCCCGGCGCTACACCCAGGGCAAACCTGCCTCGATCCTGTCCTTCGGCATCAAGGGCGGCCAGGAAGCCGGCGCGCGCTTCATCGATGCGCTGAAGCTGGTGGTGCGCCTGGTGAACATCGGCGATGCCAAGTCCCTGGCCTGCCATCCGGCCTCCACCACCCACCGCCAGCTGAACGACGAAGAACTGGAAAAAGCCGGCGTGCCACGGGACATGGTGCGCCTGTCGATCGGCATCGAGCACAGCGACGATATCCTCGCCGACCTGCAACAGGCCCTCGCTGCCAGCCGCGGATAAACGGCAACTCCGCCAGCCTCGCCCTGCCCGATATCGACGGCGGGCGCGGGCTTGAGCGGTGCCCTCGGAATTGCCTTGCGCACATAGCTTTTCTGCGGGAAAAGCCCCGGTTTCATTGGGGGTTCACCGTTTCAGCGATCGCCTGCAAATATTTCAGTGATATCACATTGGCATTGTCACAAAGGTCGTCAATACTGCCTCCCGCACGGAATTCCTTGCCCACACAACATAAGGATATTTGCGATGAGTCAGACCCAGCCATTGGATGTCGCCATCATCGGCGGCGGCGTATCAGGGACCTATAGCGCATGGCGCTTGCAAGAAGCCCAGGGTGATCGTCAACGCATCCAGTTGTTCGAATACAGCGACCGCATCGGCGGGCGTCTCTTCAGTATCAATCTCCCCGGTTTGCCCAACGTCGTCGCCGAAGTCGGCGGCATGCGCTGGATGCCGTCCAACAAGGAAGGCACCAGCGGCCATGTGATGGTCGACAGGCTGGTGGGCGAGCTCAAGCTGCCGACCAAGGACTTCCCCATGGGCAGCAACCTGCCGGAGAAGGATCCGGTGGGCGCCAAGGACAACCTGTTCTACCTGCGCGGCGAGCGCTTCCGCCTGCGTGACTTCAGCGAAGCCCCGGAAAAGATCCCCTACAAGCTGGCCTGGTCCGAGCGTGGTTTCGGCCCCGAGGACCTGCAGGTCAAGGTGATGAACAGCATCTACCCGGGCTTCGACAAGCTGAGCCTGGCCGAGCAGATGCAGGTCAAGGTGTTCGGCAAGGAAATCTGGCGCTACGGCTTCTGGGACCTGCTCTACCGCGTGCTGAGCAACGAGGGCTACCAGTTCATGAAGGACGCCGGCGGCTATGAGGCCAACGTGGCCAACGCCAGCGCCGTGACCCAGTTGCCCGCCACCGAATACAGCGACACCACCAAGTTCCTCACCCTGAAGAAGGGCTTCCAGTCCCTGCCGCTGACCCTCGAAGAGCAGTTCAAGAACGTCCCGGGCGGCCTGGTGCCGAGCGAGGACCGGGTGCACAAGAACCGTCGCCTGGCCTCCCTGCAATACAGCGATGACACCGAATACCCGTACCGCCTGCACTTCCAGCCGACCGAAACCGTGAACGGCAACACCCGCGATATCGTCGGTGCGCAGGAAGAGATCATCCACGCCCGCCAGGTCATCCTGGCCATGCCGCGGCGCTCGCTGGAGCTGATCGACTCGCCGCTGTTCCAGGACAAGTGGCTGAAAGAGAACCTCGACTCGGTACTGGTGCAGTCCGCC
Source organism: Pseudomonas sp. FG98 (assembly GCF_057808595.1). NCBI lineage: Bacteria > Pseudomonadati > Pseudomonadota > Gammaproteobacteria > Pseudomonadales > Pseudomonadaceae > Pseudomonas > Pseudomonas sp. FG98. The sequence continues at coordinate 44,398 of NZ_JBMDIJ010000002.1, forward strand.
TTCAAGCTGTTCCTCGCCTACGAGCAACCCTGGTGGCGCGCCCAGGGCCTGGTGGCCGGCCGCTCGGTCACCGACCTGCCGATCCGCCAGTGCTACTACATGGGCACCGAGTGCGAGCAGGACGGCGGCGAAAAGACCCTCAACTCGCTGCTGATGGCCTCCTACAACGACATCGGCACCGTGCCGTTCTGGAAGGGCCTGGAAGGCGGCGTACCGTTCGCGGGCTACCAGCCCTCGACCCTGCAGGGCCGGGTCGATGCCAATGAAATCGTGCCGAAGATGCAGTACCAGATCAGCGAAGAGATGGTCCATATCGCCCAGCGCCAGGTCACCTCGCTGCATGACCAGATCGAGCTGCCGGCACCTTATTCCGCGGTCTACCACGCCTGGGACGCCGATCCGTTCGGCGGCGGCTGGCACGAATGGAAAGCCAACTACCGTCTCGACCTGATCATCCAGCAGATGCGCCATCCGGTGGCGGAGCAGGAGGTGTACATCGTCGGCGAGGCCTATTCCTATGGCCAGGGTTGGGTCGAAGGTGCACTGACCACTGCCGAATCCACCCTCCAGGACTTCTTCGGCCTGCCGCGTCCGGAGTGGCTGCCTGAGGCCTATCAGTTGCTGCCGACCCCGGCGCCAGTGGATATCGAGAATCCGCCGGCCCTGCCCTGCACCGACTGCAAGGCCACCCTCGCCGAAGTCACCGACTTCGCCTACACGGGGATCAAGGCATGAGTACCGTCGACTTCAGCGTTGCCGACTATCTGTTGACCCGCCTCAAGGAACTGGGCCTGACCAAGGTGTTCCAGGTCCCGGGGGACTATGTCTCCAACTTCATGAACGCGCTGGATGCCTTCGACGGCATCGACGCGGTGGGCGAGGTCTATGAAATGGGCGCCGCCTACGCCGCCGACGGCTATGCCCGGGTGCATGGCATCGGCGCCGTGTCCCTGCAATACGGCGTGGGCACCTTCAGCGCGGTCAACGCCATCGCCGGCTCGTTCGTCGAACGCGCCCCGGTGGTGGTGATTTCCGCCAGCCCGTCGACCCAGAACCGCGAACTGGCGCGCACCCAGAACGTGCTGTTCCACCACTCTACCGGCGACTTCGAAGCCGACCGCAACGTGCTGGCGCAGGTCACCGTGGCCAGCGAGATCATCTCCGATGCTCGCCAGGCGCCGTGGCAGATCGACAACGCGCTGATCGCCGCCATCACCCACCGCCAGCCGGTGTATCTGGAAGCGTGGAAGGATGTCTGGGGCCTGGAATGCTCGCGCCCCCATGGCCAACTGACCCCGGCGCCGCGCCCATCCAACGCCGACGCGCTCAAGCAACTGGTGGACAACAGCGTCAAACGCCTGGCCGAGGCGAAGAAGCCGCTGGTGCTGCTCGGCGTGGAAGTCATGCGCTACGGCCTGCAGGACGCGGTGCAGCGCCTGATCGACGCCTGCCAGCTGCCGTTCAGCACCACCCTTGATGCCAAGACCGTGCTCGACGAAAGCCAGAAGCCGTTCATCGGCACCTACGCCGGCCCGGCCTCGCGCCTGGAAACCTCGCCTCTGGTGCTGGAGGCCGACTGCATCCTGGCCATCGGGGTGATCTTCACCGATGACTACCTCGACTTGCTCAATGCCAGCTTCGACAAGATCATCCAGGTCAACTGCGACCTGGCCCGCACCGGCGACGACTACTACCCCAACGTGCGCCTGCCGGACTACGTCGACGGGCTGCTCAAGGCGCTGGACGTCGATGCGCGCTTCCCGCGCCAGGACGTCACCTTGCCGAAGCATCCGGCCTTGCTGGCCAGCCACGGCAGCGACAGCCCGCTGAGCTACGCCAACTTCTTCGACAGCCTGGTGAGCTTCGCCCAGGAACATCACCTGTGGGAGCAGAGCACGCTGATCCTCGGTGAAAGCTCGTCACTGTACGTGGCCAGCAATATCCAGGGCATGCCGCGCAACGCCTTCCTCTCCGATGCCATCTGGGGCTCCCTCGGCCATGAAACCGGTTGCGCCCTCGGCGTGGCCCTGGGCAGTGGCCGGCGGCCGATCGTGGTGGCCGGCGACGGCGGCTTCATGATGGTCAGCCAGTCCCTGGCGGCGCTGGCGCGCAACAAGGTCAATGCCATCGTCTTCGTCATGAGCAACCAGGTGTATGCCATCGAGCAGGCCTTCGTCGATATCGACGCCTTCAAGCCCGACGGCAGTTTCGCCCCCTTCGACACCCTGCCGAGCCTCGACTACCCGTCGCTGGCCAAGGGCTACGGCGCCGAAGGCCACCAGATCCACACGGTCGCCGAACTTCAGGAACTGCTGCCCAAGCTGCTGGCGGTGAGCGACCGTCCGGTGCTGGTGGAAGTGAAGATTGCCGAGAAAGACCTGGCGGTGCAGATCGAGCGCCTGGCCACCACCCCATAAGGAACAACGTTCATGGACAGAACCACCAGCGTGCGCACGGCGATCGCCTGCGCACTGCTGGCGGCGTTGCCGCTGCAGGCCATCGCTCACGGTGGCATGCACAACGACGCCGACCAGCCACAAGGCAAGACCTTCAAGAAACTACCCGACAGCACCACCCTGGAACAGGCACTGGAGCTCTGCGTCAGTACCCGCGACACCAAGCCGGATCAACTGCTCTCCGGCCTCGGCGGTACCCGCTACGACCTGGTCGCACTGGGTGACAGCGAGAAGATCCAGGCCTTCTACAGCCAGGGCATGGCCCTGCAATACGGCTTCAACTTCAGCGAGGCTATCCGCGCCTTCTATCAGGCCTACCAGCTCGACAATGGCTCGGCCATGCCGCTCTGGGGCATCGCCCTGTCGGCCAGCTCGAACATCAACACCGACGCCACCGAGGGCTGCGACCAACTGGCGTACCTGGCGGTGAACAAGGCTCAGAAGAACGCCAAGGTCCGCGTGGACAAGATCCCGACCGGCTTCAGCGAAGCACAGGTAAAGCGTGAAGCGGAATATGCCAGCGCTTTCCTCAGCCAGTACGACGTCAACGGCGATGACATCACCCTGTCGGCGGACGGCAAGCAGCGCTACGTGAAGAAAATGAAGGACCTCTCCACCACCTACTTCGATGATCTCGACGCTGCCGCCCTGTACGCCGACGCCCTGCTCAACATCGATCCGTGGAAATGGTGGAAAGGCAGCGAAGCCACGTCCAATGCGGTCAAGCCGACCGATGAAGCCGCCGACGCCCTGGAAGTGCTCAACCGCGTGCTGGTACAGGACCAGAACCACTCCGGCGCCAACCACTTCTTCATCCATGCCATCGAGGAATCGCCCTTCCCCGAAAGCGGCATGCCCATGGCCGAGCGCTTCCGCACCCTCAACCCGGCGGTGGGCCACCTGATCCACATGGCCTCGCACATCTACCAGCGCACCGGCAACAACGCGCTGTCGAGTGCCACCAACTACGCGGCGATCTCGGTGGACCGCGCCTATGGCCGCGAGGTCCAGCCGGAAAGCCCGTACCTGCTGCATTACCTGGGGCACAACATCCACTTCCTGACCTGGACCCTGTCCATCGAAGGGCGCAAGAACGAAGCGCTGAACATGGCCAGCGAACTGGTGGACAACACCACCGAGAACGCTTCGCTGCCGTTCCTTTGCGAGAAATATCCGGCGGAGCTGAAGACCAAGTCCGACTACTTTTACGCGGTGCCGTACTACTACGCCGTGCGCTTCCAGGCGTGGGACAGGTTGAAACCGTTCGACGATCAGGTCCAGGCCGGACTGGCGAAGATCAATGACACCTGCAAGGCCCAGGTGCAGGGCTGGCAAGAACTGACCATGCCCTACACGCGGATCATGCAGAGCTATGCCCAGGCGTATCGCACGCTCGACGGCAAGCAGGACAGCGGCAAGGCCGTCGAGGCGCTGAACGGATTCTGGAGCACGGCGGGCAAGGTGCTTGCCGAGGTCAAGGAAACCACGCCAACGGGGCTGCGCTATGGCAACAACGACGCCGTCGAACTGCTGCGCCTGGCCAACCTGATCCTGTTCACCAAGGCCCAGGAGGCGACTGACGGCGCTCTGGTGCTCAAGGCCGTGCAAGACACCGCCGCCAGGTCCGTGGGCGATCTGGGCAAGGCCCTGGCCGATGACCTCGCCGGACTCAAGGACGACAGCAAGGCACAGGTCCTCGCGGCCTGGAGCAAGGCCGTCGAAGTGCAGGACAAGCTCTGGTACAACGAACCGCCGGACTGGTACTACACCGTGCGCGAGTCGCTGGGCTATGCGCTGCTGGCGCAAGGCAAGGCACGGGAGGCGGAGCGGATTTTCACCGAGGACCTGAGCGAAAACCGCCTGAGCGGACGCTCGCTGAACGGACTGAAGCTGAGCCTGGTGGCACAGAAGAAACCGGTGCCGGCCGAGCTGGAGCAGAAGCTGAGCAATGCCTGGCGCAATGCTACGGTGAGTGCGGCGCCGTAAAACAATTCCGGGGCCGTTGTGCGGCCCCGGAAAGCTGTACATCCATACAGATAATTCTTGCCATCCCCTTCCATCCTGCGCATCCTAGGGAACCTCTTTTCCCTGGATGCCACCCCGCCCATGCGCCTGTTCCTCTGCGAAAAGCCCTCCCAGGCCAAGGATATCGCCAAGGTCCTCGGCGCCAGCCGGCGTGGCGATGGCTGCTGGGTCGGCACCGGGGTGACGGTGACCTGGTGCATCGGCCATCTGCTGGAAACCGCCCCGCCCGACGCCTACGACGCCCGTTACAAGCGCTGGGTGCTGGCCGACCTGCCGATCGTGCCGCAACAGTGGAAGATGCAAGTCAAGCCCAAGACCGCCAGCCAGTACAAGGCAGTCAAGCGCCTGCTCGGCGAGGCGACGGAGCTGGTGATCGCCACCGACGCCGACCGCGAGGGCGAGATGATCGCCCGCGAGCTGGTCGAGCACTGCCGCTATCGCGGGCCGATCCGCCGCCTGTGGCTGTCGGCGCTGGACGACGCGTCGATCCGCAAGGCCCTGGCCGCGCTCAAGCCCGGGGCGGAAACCTTCAGCCTGTATCATTCGGCCCTGGGCCGCTCCCGCGCCGACTGGCTGATCGGCATGAACATGAGCCGCCTGTTCACCCTGCTCGGCCGCCAGTCCGGCTACCAGGGCGTGCTGCCGGTGGGCCGGGTACAGACCCCGACCTTGCGCCTGGTGGTGGACCGCGACCGCAGCATCGCCGATTTCGTCCCGGTGCCCTATTGGGCCATCGAGGTGCAGCTGGACAGCGATGGCACCGTATTTACCGCACAGTGGCGTGCACCGGATGATGCCTGCGATGACCAGGGCCGCTGCCTGAAGCAGGAACTGGCGCAACAGGCCGCCGCGGCGATGCAGGCGGCGGGTTCGGCGCAGGTGGTCGAGGTGAAGACCGAGCGCGTGCGCGAGGCGCCGCCGCTGCCCTTCGACCTCGGCACCCTGCAGGAAGTCTGCTCGAAGAAATTCGGCCTCGGCGCCCAGGAAACCCTGGATATCGCCCAGTCGCTGTACGAGACCCACAAGGTCATCACCTACCCGCGCAGTGATTGCGGCTACCTGCCGCTCAGCCAGCACAGCGAGGCGCCGGCGATTCTCGCTGCGCTCGGTCGGTCCGATCCATCATTGGCGCCATTGCAGCCGCACCTTCAGGCGCAACGCCGCTCGCGGGCCTGGAACGACGCCAAGGTCAGTGCCCACCACGGCATCATCCCCACGGCAGCGGCGGTCGATCCGAATCGCCTGCCGGGCAAGGCCAAGGCGGTCTACACCCTGATCCGCGCGCGCTATCTGGCGCAGTTCCTGCCCAACCACGAATACGACCGCACCCAGGCCGATTTCGACTGTGCCGGACAGGCCTTGCGCGCGGTGGGCAAGCAGATCGTCGAGCCGGGCTGGCGCCGGGCCCTGCCGGAAGCCCTGACGCCGCCGAAGGGGCGTGAAGCGCCAGCGCCACAGGTGCTGCCCGCATTGAGCAAGGGCCAGTGGTGCGATGTCCGCGACCTGACCCTCAAGGACCTCTGGACCCAGCCGCCCAAGCCATTCACCGAGGGCGACCTGATCAAGGCGATGAAGAACGTCGCCAAGCTGGTGGAGGATCCGCGCCTCAAGCAGAAGCTCAAGGAAACCACCGGGATCGGCACCGAGGCGACCCGCGCCGGGATCATCCAGGGTCTGCTCGACCGTGGTTACCTGGTGAAGAACGGCAAGGCGCTGAATGCCACGCCGGCGGCGTTCAGCCTGATCGACGCGGTACCGCGGGCGATTGCCGACCCGGGCACCACGGCGATCTGGGAACAGGCGCTGGACATGGTGCAAAGCGGGGAAATGAGCCTGGAAACCTTCGTCGAGAAGCAATCGGCATGGATGAGCAAGCAGGTGGAGCGCTGTGCCGGGATGAGCCTGCGCATCTCCGGGCCGGCGACACCGGCCGGGCGTGGCGGATCGCCGTGGAAGAAGAAACGCAAGGCCAGTGGTACGGCCACCAAGGATGGGGTGAAGCGAGTGCGCAAGCCGAGGGTGAAAAAGGCCGGGGCTTGAGGTTGCTGCTGATGGCCTCATCGCTGGCAACGCCAGCTCCCACAGTGGGATGTACGCCAGAAAATCTGTGGGAGCTGGCGTTGCCAGCGATGAGGCCATCAACAACACCTCTATCTGCGATCCCTACTCCTTCACCGCCTGCAAGGTATAGCTCAACGGCAATCGCCACGGCTGATGATCCAGTTGCCACTCGCCATTGTCGCGCCGGCTCATCTGCCCCGGCAGCGCCTCCCAAGGGATGCTGTCATGCTCCACCAGGCCGGTGATACGCAGGCCCTGGCTGAGCAAGGCGCTCACCACCTCGCCAAGGCCGTGGTTCCATTCATGGGTCTCGGTATGGACCAGGCTGGAGTCGGTGGCGACATAGGTCTGGTCACTGATCCACACCGTCGGCTCAGGCCGCTCGAAGTACGGATAATCGACCACCAGCCGGTCCTGGTGATCCTCGTTCAAGGCCAGCAGCATCGGATGCCCCTCACGCAGGAACAGCCGCCCGCCCGGCTTGAGCAGGGTCGCCACGGTGCCGGCCCAGCGCTGGATATCCGGCAGCCAGCACAGCGCACCAATGCCGGTGTAGATCAGGTCGAACGAGGCCGCCGGCAAGGTCGAGCAGGCGGCGTAGACATCAGCCTCGACATACTCGATAGGCAACTCGCAGCGCGAGGCCAGTCTCCTGGCCTGCTCCAGCGAACGCGCGGAAAAATCCAGCCCGGTCATCTGCGCGCCAAGTCGGGCCAGGGACAGGGTGTCGGTGCCGATATGGCATTGCAGGTGCAGGCCGCGCAGGCCGTCGATATCCCCCAGCAGCGGCAGGTCGAAGCGCACCACTTCGGACAGGTGCGCAGGGTCGGCGATGAATGCCGCCACTTCGTAATCGCCAGAGGCCGCGTGCAGCGGCGCGCGCTCGTCCCAGCTGGCTTTGTTGAGGGCAAGTGAATCGGCCATGGTCAGCTCCTTTGTTCCAGGTCCGTGCACCACCATAGTGCTGTCCAGCGGTACTAGCAATGTGCCGGTTGGCCGCAATGGGGTATAACCGCAGGTCTCGTTCATCAAGGAAGAGCCACATGAAACTGGGTTACACCATCGCCTATGTCGCCGATGTCAGCGCTTCTCTGGCGTTTTTTGAGGCCGCCTTCGGGCTGCAACGGCGGTTTCTCCACGAGTCGGGGGACTACGGCGAGCTGGAAACCGGGGCTACTACCCTGGCCTTTGCCTCGCTGGAGCTGGGTGAGATGAATTTCGAAGGTGGCGTGCTGCCGGCCAGCGAGAGCCAGCGGCCACTGGGGATGGAGATCGGCCTGGTCACCGAGGATGTGCCAGGCGCCCATGCCCGGGCCCTGTCTGCGGGAGCGGTGGAGCTGAAGGCGCCGCAGGTCAAGCCCTGGGGGCAGACGGTGTCGTGGGTGCGGTGCCCGGCGGGGATTCTGGTGGAGTTGTGTACGGCCGTCGGTTGATGGGTTGACTTCAAGGGCCTCATCGCTGGCAACGCCAGCTCCCACAGTGACCGCGTCGAGCACAGAACCCTGTGGGAGCCGGCATTGCCGGCGATGAGGCCCGAGAGAGCACTACATCGAGTAAGTCAGGCTCAGGCTGAGGTTGCGCGGATCCCCCGGCATGTTCCAGGCCATGTTGTAGCCCCGCTCGTAGTACTTGCGGTCAAACAGATTGTTCAGGTTCAGACCGAAGGTGAGCTGCTCGCTGGCCTTGTAGTGGGCCAGCAGATCGACAGTGCTGTAGGACGGCAAGCGGAAGCTGCTGCCGGCCTGCCCCGAACGCTCCCCGACATAGTTGGCCGACGCGCCGAAGTCCGAACCCCGCAACGCCCCGTCCTGGAACTCATACACCGCCATCACACTGCCGCTATGCCGGGGAATGCCCAGCAGGTCGCTACCCTTGGGCAACGCCGCATCGCCCTTGGTCACCTCGGCGTCGATGTAGGCATAGGCGCCGATCACCCGCACCGCATCGGTCACCTGCCCGCTGAACTGCATATCCACACCCTGGCTGCGTGCCTTGCCGGCAGCAATGCTGTCGCCGAAGGCATCGGTGGTGATGACGTTTTCCTTGTCGATGCGGAACAGCGCCAGGGTCGCGCCGACCCGGCTGTCGAACAGATCCAGCTTGAGCCCGGTTTCATAACCGATGCCCTTCTCCGGCTTGTACACCTGGCCCTGGGTGCCCATGGCGTTGGGCTTGAACGAGGTGGAGGCGTTGGCGAACACACCGACCTCGGGGGTCAGTTGATACAGCAGGCCCAGGCGCGGCGTGGCCACGTCCTTTTCCTGGCTGTTGACCACGCCGGTCGCGCGGTTCTGCGCGGTCTGCTCGATATGCTCCAGGCGCACGCCGACCAGGCCGCGCAGGCGGTCGGTAAAGGCGATCTGGTCCTGCAGGTTGAGGGCGTAGCTCTCGGTCTGCTCGAAGAAGTCGTTGGGGTTGACGATGGCCGGCTTGGCCTGGCCATACACCGGGTTGTAGATATCGATGCCATAGCCGAAGCCGGTCACGCTTTGCGGGTACTTCTGGCTGTTGCGGTAGTTCTCGTATTCCAGACCAACCAGGCTCTGGTGCTGCCAGCCGAGCAGCTCGAAGTGCCCGTGCAGCTCGGCCTGGGTGATGTTGTCGTTCCACTCGAAATCGCGCTCGCGGTAGAAGCGGCTGATGCGATCGCCCACCACCCGCGACGGCTCCGAACTGTTACCGCGCAGGGTGCCCTGGGTGTAGTGGTTGGCCAGGCGCAGTTTCCAGTTGTCGTCGAGATGGTGTTCCAACGCCAGGTCGAGGGTCTGGTTGTCGTTGCGGATACGGCCGTCGTTGGGCTCGCCGACGAAGGTGGAACGGGACACCGGACCCAGTTCGCCATTGACCGCCGGGATGCCGCGGTCGAACACCGATTCGGTGCGGGAGAACTCGCTGTCGATGGACAGCAAGGTGTCCGGGGTCAGTTGCCAGCTCAGGGACGGGCTGACGATCGCCCGGCGCCCGTCGACGTGGTCGCGGAAGCTGCCGTTGTCTTCCACGGCCATGTTGACCCGTGACAGCACCCGGCCGTCCTCGCTCAGCGGCGTGTTGACGTCGAGGCTGCTGCGGTAGCGGTCCCAACTGCCGGCACTGGCCTTGAAGGTGCTGAACGCCTCGGCCTGGGGTTTCTTGCTGACGATGTTCACCAGCCCGCCGGGATCGCCACGACCGTACAGGCTGGCGGCCGGGCCCTTGAGCACCTCGATGCGCTCGATCGCCGAAGCGTCCGGTGAGCTGTAGCTGCCGCGGTTGATGGCGAAGCCGTTCTTGTACAGCTCGCCGGTGGTGAAGCCGCGCACGCTGTAGTTGAGGAAGGTCAGGCCGCCGAAATTGTTCTGCCGCGAGACGCCGCCGGCGAAATCCAGGGCGCGGTCGATGCGGGTGCTGTTGAGGTCTTCGAGCACTTGCGCCGGAACCACGCTGATGGCCTGCGGAGTGTCGCGGATATCGGTGTCGGTTTTGGTCGCGGTGGCAGAGCGGGTGGCGCGATAACCCTGGACCGGGCCGTCGGCGCGTTCTTCGATGCGGCGGTCACTGATGCTCAGCGCATCGAGCAGCATCGGCTCTTCGGCAAGGGTGGGCAGGCTGAGGAGGCTGGCAGAAAGGCCAAGGGAGAGTCTGGCGAAGGCGGAGGACATGGGGGCACCTGAATTATTGATGTAATAACATAACAATTCAGAAGCAAAATGACACCATCCGGTTTGTGGGGGAATTGGCTTTCAGTGCATGACTCGAGGCCCTCATCGCTGGCAATGCCAGCTCCCACAGGTTTCTGACCGCGCTCCTTGTGGGAGCCGGCGTTGCCGGCGATGGGGCCATCAGCTTCGACACCGATCTTGCTGGTCAGTGTTGTTCTTTCCGGCCTCATCGCTGGCAACGCCAGCTCCCACAGGGTCCGCGTCGAACACAGATGCCGTGGCCGACCCAGAACCCTGTGGGAGTCGGCTTGCCGACGATGAGGCCAGTCGACTCACCCGCGAATCACAGCCTTCAACACAGTCTTGAAGGTCTCGATCTGCTCTTCACTGAACTGCCCGAACACCTTGTCCTGCTGCTCCCGGGCAATGGTCCACAAGGCTTCGGTCTGGTCGATCCCGCTGACGGTCAGGCGCACATTACCACCCTCCTCGCTGCCGCTGACCAGGCCCTTGCGGGTCAGGTTGGCCACCGCTTCGTCGATTTCCCGCGCCGGCATCGCCACTTCCCGCTGCAGGTCGGCCAGGCTCAGGCCGGCATCGTTTTCCAGCACCATCAGCATCCGCGCTTCGCTGGTGCGCAGGCCGCTGGACAGTTGGCGTGGCTGGTAGCTGCTCTGGTAGGCGCGCAGAGCCTGGGTCATCAGGTAATACAGGTTGTGGCTCAGGCGCCCCTGGAAGTTGCTGCTCGGCGGCTGGCCTTCTTCACGCTTGGTCATGCGCGTGTGCGGCAGGACCATGGAGTAGGCACCCTGGTGATACAGCAGCGGCGAACGTCCGCAGTCCTCGAAGCACACCACCTTGCCGATCATGATCCAGTGATCGCCACCGTCGAGGATCTGGTACTTCTCGCACTGGAAGTTGGCCGAGCAGTCCAGCAGGATCGGCGCCCCGCCCGCTCCGGCCTGATGCGCGATACCGGCGAAGCGATCGTCCCGCGGCTTGGCGAAGTTGTTGGACAGGTCGATCTGGTCCGCCGCGAGGATGTTCACCGCGAAGTGGCTGGCCGCCTCGAAGGTCGCCAGGCTGGTGGAACGCTTGTCGAGGCTCCAGAGGATCAGTGCCGGATCGAGGGACACCGAGTTGAAGCTGTTGGCCGTGACGCCGACCTTGTTGCCCGCGCCGTCATCGGCGGTAACCACGGTGACGCCGGTGGCGAAGTTGCCCAGGGCGCGGCGGAAGGCACGGCTGTCGAAGGCCGCTACGGTTTGATTGGACATGCAAGACTCCCCGGCTGCCCGGCGAGGGGCAACCGTGATTGTTGTTATGCGAAAGAGAGAATCGGGACTCAGACCATGCTCGGGTCTGGATCGAGGCCCATCAGCTCACGACCGAGGATCTGCGCGCAGACGTCGTAGTCGGTGTAGGCATGCGCACCGGTCATGTGCGAGTCGCGCCACAGGCGTTGCAGTTCGTTGCTCTCGAACCAGGCGGTGCCGCCAGCGGCTTCGTACAGGCGATCGACGGCCTGGATGCACATCTTCACCGCATAGGCCTGGTTGGTGCGCCAGAAGGCCAGGGTCTCGCGGCTCGGGTATTCCTTGCGCGCGCCGTGGTCGGCGTGGTCCTGCCAGGTCTTTTCGAGGAAAGCGCGGGCGGCGGCGACCTGGTGGGTCGACTCGGCCAGGCGCATCAGCGCCGGGGTCGCGGCACCAACACTGGCACCGGTATAGGCGCGCACGCGGTTCTTGGTTTTCTCGCGGAAGGCTTCCAGCATGCGCTCGGCGATGCCCAGGCTGATGGTGGCGAAACCGACGGCGAAGTACGGGCGGTACGGGGTGTAGAAGATCTTGCTGTCCGGGTACAGACCGAAGCCGGCGGACTTGCCTTCCATCATGTCCTTGGCTTTCTGGATGCGGTGCTCGGGAACGAAGGCCTTGTCGATGATCAGGGTCTTGGTGCCGCTGCCCTTCATGCCGGCGGCGTACCAGTCGTCACGAATCTCGTAGTCGCTGCGTGGCAGCACGGCGAAGCAGTAGTCCTGGGTACCTTCGGCATTGGCCCGGCGGCAACCGACGATGGCCCATTCGGCGTGGTCGCAGCCGCTGCTCCAGCCCATCTCGCCGCTGAACAGCAGGCCGCCTTCGACCTCTTCCACGCGGCCGAACGGCGCGATGCTGCTGGAGGCGGTGTGGTCCGGGTTCACGCCCCAGATTTCTTCCTGCAGCCTGGCCGGGAACATCGCCAGTTGATGGTTATGGGTGCACAGCAGGCTCATGGCCCAGGCGGTGCTGGCACAGGCACCGGCCAGCAGGGCGATGCAATCGGTGAATTCCGGCAGGGAGATCTCCATGCCGCCATAGGCCTTGGGCAGGAAGGCGCGGTGCAGGCCGATGCCCTTGAGCAGGGCGATGTTCTCGGCAGGGACCATGCGGTCCTTTTCGGCACGGGGGGCATTGGCGGCGATGGCCGGCAGTACGGATTTGAGATCTTCGAGCAGCGGGTTTGGCTTTTTCATGGGAGGCCCTGCTTATTATTGGATGTCCGACTGAGCTACCGGTGGCAGCGACTGCGGCGGATTCGGGGCCAGTATGGGAGGCGTGGGAAGCGCTGAAAATGCACCTTCCACAGACAAAATTGTACTTTCCATGGCGCAGCCTGCCCTGCGCCCGGCGCGACTGGCAGACCCGGTCATGTCGCCATGGCAGGCACAGTCAAGTCACCCACGCGGGCCTGCGCTAGGGTGCGGCTTTGCCTCTTTGCACAGGTACATCCGACATGAGCATTGCCCTTCTGCCCGCCGTCCAGGCCTTCTTCCAGCGTGACCACGGCCTGTTTATCGACGGCCGCGCGCAGCCCGCCAACGGCGGCCGCCACCTTGAGGTGATCGACCCGGCCAGCGGCGAAGTCATCAGCCGCGTCGGCGAAGCCAGCGCCAGCGATATCGACGCCGCCGTCGCTTCGTCCCGCCAGGGCTTCGCCCAGTGGTCGCAGGCCGCTCCCGCCGTGCGCGGCAGCGTGCTGCTGAAGCTGGCCGACCTGATCGAACAGAACTGCGAGGAACTGGCGCAGATCGAGACCTGCCAATCGGGCAAGCTGATCCAGATCTCCCGTCACTTCGAAGTGACCCAGGCCGCGCACTTCCTGCGCTACTACGCCGGCTGGGCGACCAAGATCAACGGCCAGACCATCACCCCGTCGCTGCCCTCGTTCAACGGCGAGCGCTACAGCGCCTTCACCCTGCGCGAGCCGGTGGGCGTGGTGGTGGGCATCGTGCCGTGGAACTTCTCGACCATGATCGCCATCTGGAAACTGGCCTCGGCGCTGGTCACCGGCTGCAGCGTGATCATCAAGCCGAGCGAGTTCACTCCGCTGACCATCCTGCGCATCGCCGAACTGGCCATCGACGCCGGCCTGCCGGCAGGCGTGCTCAACGTGGTGACCGGGGCCGGCGGCGTCGGCAAGGCGCTGATCGAACACCCGCACACCGACAAGGTGTCCTTCACCGGTTCGGTCCCGACCGGCCTGGCCGTGGGCCAGACCGCCATGGCTGCCAACCTGACCCGCGCCACCCTGGAACTGGGCGGCAAGAACGCGGCGGGCTTCCTGCCGGACGTGGACGTGGAAACCGCAGTCAACGGCATCATCGAGGCAGGCTTCCTGCACTCCGGGCAGATCTGCGCGGCGGCCGAGCGTTTCTATGTGCACCGCTCGCAGATCGACGCCATCACCACGCGCCTGAGCGAACGCCTGAGCCAGTTGAAGATCGGCTCGCCGCTGGACGAAGGCAGCGAGTTCGGCCCGGTCACCAACAAGCAGCACCAGGCCAAGCTCGGCCAGCTGTTCGCCAAGGCCCGCGAGGAAGGCAGCCGGATCATTCATGGCGGCAAGCTGATCGATGGCCCGGGCTGCTATGTCGAACCGACCGTGATCCTCGCCAACTCGGCCAAGGACAGCCTGATGACCGAAGAAACCTTCGGCCCGGTGGCCACCTTCCTCGCCTATGACGACGAAGAGGAACTGGTAGCGCTGATGAACGACAGCCCCTACGGCCTCAGCGCCAGCCTGTGGACCAACGACCTGGGCAAGGCCATGCGCCTGATCCCGCAGGTCAAGGCCGGCACCCTGTGGGTCAACATGCACACCCTGCTCGACCCGGCGGTGCCGTTCGGCGGGATCAAGGCCTCAGGTGTGGGGCGCGAGTTCGGTGATGCGTTCATCGAGGACTACACCGAACTGAAGTCGGTGATGATCCGTTACTGATTTCGCAAGCACACCGCTAACCCTGTGGGAGCTGGCTTGCCAGCGATTGGGCCAGACCTGACAACCTGGCTGTCAATGCCGACCTCATCGCTGGCAAGCCAGCTCCCACAGTGATCCGGATTGTCCCAAAGACTGCAGCAAACCTCTAGAATGGCCCGCTCCCCCGCAACCCAGGTGCCCCCATGGACATCGAGCTGGCCCGGACCTTTCTCGAAATCGTGCGCCACGGCAGCCTGGTTGCCGCCGCCGAACGCCTGCACCTGACCCAGACCGCGATCAGCGCCCGGGTGCAGAAACTCGAACAGCAACTGGATTGCACCCTGTTCATCCGCAGCCGCGCCGGCGCCAGCCTGACGCCCAACGGCGAAGCCTTCGTCCCCTACGCCACGCAACTGCTGCACACCTGGGAAGCCGCGCGCCGCGACCTGCCCTTGCCGGACGGACGCAGCCAGGTGCTGCGCATCGGCGGCGAGGTCAGCTTGTACAACCCATTGATGCTGGATTGGGCGCGGGCACTCCATGAGCAACTACCCAGCCACGCCATCCGCTGCGAGGTCAACGACAGCGAGTCGCTGCTGCGCAAGCTGGAAGCCGGAACCCTGGACGCTGCCCTGCTCTACCAGCCGGTCTACAGCCCCGGCCTGCAAGTGGAGCAACTGCTGGAAGAAAAACTGATCCGCATCCAGTTGACCCGCAATCCCGAGCCCTACGTCTACATCGACTGGGGCGAGGCCTTCCGCCGCCGCCACGATGAAGCCCTGCCGGAATGCTCGCGTCCGGCGCTGAGCTTCAACCTCGGCCCGCTGGCCCTGCAGTACATCCTCGAACACGGCGGTAGCGGCTACTTCCGCACCCGGGTGGTACAGAGCTACCTGGAGCGTGGCGTGCTGCAACGGGTGGAGCAGGCGCCGGAATTTCCCTATCCGACCTGGCTGGTCTACCCGCGGGAGCGGGATTCGGCGGTACTGCGCCAGGCCTTCGGACTGCTACGCGAGGTGGTGGAGCGCGATGCCGACTGGTCGCAGCGCTGGGATCCGTTGATCTAGGCGGCCTTGGGCAGTGGTTCCTGAGTCAGCAGATGCTGGCTCAAGGCGGCGATCAGATCGGTCTGGGTGACTACGCCGACCACCTTGCCCTTCTCCAATACCGGCAGGCAGTGCAGGCCGCGGTCGCAGAGCAGCGGAATCAGCTCCACCGCCGGGCGATCGCTGTCCACGGTGATCACCGGTTCGCTCATGATCTGCGCCAGGGTCACCGCCTTGCTCCGGCCAAACAGCCCGCGCCAGCTGAACTTCGCCTGGGCCATGGCCGGTGCGACCAGGTCGCTGAGGCTGACGATGCCCACCAGCTTGCCGGCCTCGTCCAGCACCGGAAGGTTCTTCAGGCGATGCACGGACAATTGCTTCCAGGCCTGGTCCAGACGGGTATCAGGCGTGGCGAACTGCACGTCGCGGGACATCACCCGGGCTGCGCTGATCCCGCCCAGACTGCGCTGTACGGCATGCCGCTGGGTCGCACCGATGATCCGCTCCAGGTCGTTGCGGGTCACGTCGACGAATGCACCGATTTCTTCCAGAGCCTGGTCCAGGTCACCCGGGCTGACCCCGACCCGCTCGCTGGCCGGCCGATCGGCGGTGGCATGGGTGGTTTTCGGCACGACGGCGAGTTTCGGATAGCGCACGCCGGTCAGGCGGTTGTACAGAGTCGCCAGGGTCAGCAGGATCGCGGCATTGAGCAACACCGGCTCGACCACCTTGAAGCCCATCGCCGCCAGCGACGGGTCGGCCAGGGCCAGGCTCACCGCCAGCGCCGCACCCGGCGGATGCAGGCAGCGCAGCAGGCACATCAGCAGGATCACCAGCGGCAAGGCCATGCACGCCACCAGCAGGCCGGGGCCGATCCAGTGGTGCAGGCCCAGGCCGATGGCAGCGGCGCACAGGTAGCTGCCGACGAAGGGCCAGGGCTGCGACAGCGCACCGGAGTGCACGGCGAACAACAGCACGGCGGAGGCCGCCAACGGCGCCATCAGGTGCAGGGCGACCGGGCTGCCGAACAGGTAGCCGGTGACGCTGCCGGCCACGGCCAGGGCCAGCAGCGCACCGATGGCGGCGCGGAACCATTCTTTGGGCGGAATATTCAGGGCGGCGGGGATGAAGCGATCGAACCAGCGACTCGGACCACGACTAGACATGTGTGACGACCAGGCACCTGTTTGAGTAAAAGAAGCCCGCCCAACATCGGGCGGACTTTGTATCGCGAGGGGGCAATACGCAAAGGGCTCCTTCCGTGGAGATGGAAAGAATGGCCGGCAGTGTGAATAAAACCTTTGCCTTGCTCAAACGGAAAAAAATGCTGTTTCAATGCAATTTTTTTGCAGTATCGCCCTTCACAGCACCTTTACCGCACGCCCGATGAACTGCACCGGCCCGGTAGGCTTGCCGGTGGCCGAGCCCGTCGGACTCTCCAGGGTCAGTTCGAACAGCTGGTTCTCTTCCAGCGGCGGCAGGGCCTCCAGCGGGACCTCGACGCTCTGCCCGGGCTTGACCAGGCCCAGGGACACCGGGCCGCTCCAGCTGTCGGCCTTGGTCCAGAATTCCAGGGCCTTGTCGGCGGGCACCGTGGTCATGCCCAAGGGAATCAGCTGCACATGCTGCGAATCGCGGGCCTGCACCACCCAGCCGGGGGATTTGTCCTGCGGCGCCACCAGCACCACCATCCAGGTGGTCGCGGCCGGTGGCGGCTGGTTAAACCAGAGCACAGCAAACAGCAGGCTGGCCGCCAGGCCCATGGCGGAGGTCCAGCGCCAGGGCGCCGGGCGTTGCCACCAGCGCTCGCGGGGCGCCTGGGCGGGAGTTGCCGGCACCGCATCGATACTGCGTTCGATGCGTTGCCACAGGTAGTCGCTCGGGGTCTGCGCAGGCGCCAGCGCCTGCATCGACTGCAAGCGCTGCTCCCAGGCATCGACCGCCTTGCGCAGCGCCAGGTCATGCTCGAGACGGCGGGCCACGTCCTGGCGCTCGGCATAGGGCAGCGTGCCCAGCACATACTCGCCGGCCAGGGTGTCGATATCGTCGTACTCGTCGCTGTTCATCCCAGGCACTCGCGCAAGGCAGCCAGGCTGCGTCTGACCCAGGCTTTCACCGTGCCCAGCGGGGCGCCGAGGCGCTGCGCGATCTGCGCATGGGAAAAGCCTTCGACGTAAGCCTGGATCAGGCAGTTCCGGCGCACCGGCTCCAGTTGCTCCAGGCAGGCGCCCATGCGTCCGCTGTGCAGCGGCCCGTCCACCTCGCTGGCAACATCGGCCGGCCCGGCTTCGTCGTCCAGCGGCACATCGCGCTCATGACGGCGCAGAAAATCCAGGGCCAGGTGCCGGGTAATGCTGAACATCCAGCCCCGGGCACTGCCACGCGCCGGGTCGAAGGTGGCGGCACGGGTCCAGATGCGGATGAAGGCGTCGTGCACCACGTCCTCGGCCAGGGCAGTGTCCTTGACCAGGCGCCGGGCTACCCCCAGCAAGTGGGCGCCCTCCTCCTGGTACAGGCGCTGCAAGGCCTGGCGGTCACCGCTTGCGCAGGCCGCCAGGTGGGCTTGGTGGTCGAACGCAGGTCGGGATGCAGTCACGGGGCTCGTCGTCGCGGTGGTCATTACGGCTGCAAGCCTAGACCACCCCGTACCGTGCCACCGGCCTTCAGCGGGCCGTCCAGAAAATATAATCGGCCTGGTAGCCGACGATTTCCCGTTTGCCCTTGTCCGCCGCGGTGCAGGGCTTGGCCGGGGCCACCCCGCCCTTGAGCGCGACCCGCTGGATATAAGTGACCCCGCTCATCGCCCCCTTGCCTTCGGCCGGATTGGCCTTGACCAGTTGATACGGCAGGTTGCCCGCACTCGACGGGGCCACCGCCAGTTGCGTACCGGTGACCTTCGAACCGTCCTTGGCCTGCCAGGTGGCGGGCGGACCGAAGTAATCGCCGATCGCCTTGCCACTGCGGTCGTTGAGCACCGCCTTGGGCCCGACGAAGGTCCATTCGGTCTGGCCGGGCATATCGGCCTTGTCGCGGCACTCGTAGGTGATTTCGCCGACCCCGGTGGTTTCCAGGGCGACCTTGTGTCCATCGGGCACCTTGATGCTGTCCGGCACCGGGTTGGCAGCGTGAACACTGGCGCTAAGCAGCAGGCTGGTGGTGGCCAGCAGAAGGCAGGACTTGACGTTCATGAGCATGACTCCAGTCGGAAGATCAGTCGGGCAGCGTGATCGCTGCTGTTGGATCTACGGGCGAGAACGCCGACTGGATGCACGTCGATGAAAAAAAACCTGGCGTTACAGACCCAGCTCTTCCGGGGTCAGCATGTCCGACTCGAAAGCGATCCAGCCGTATTCCAGCTCAGCGTGGCCGTTGAGGATCTCACCGTAGTAGGTCAGGCCGTTGTCCAGGGTGACGCAGATGTGGGTGGGGTTTTCCGGGGCAGCCAGGGCGCCGTTGAAATGCACCTTCTTCAGGGTTTCCGACACCGCTTCGAGGGAGACCTGCACGCCGGTGTTCTCGACGGCTTCGACGTCATCGCGCTGCTCGGCGCTGATGGTTACGGTGGCGGTGTACTTGTGCATGTTCGGGAGGCTCCGGAAAGGTCGGGGGCGAAAAGCCGTACAGGATAAGCCAGGACGCTGGCAAAAGCCCGCCCGGCCATCACGAAGACGAGCACGACAGCGTGCGCGCTGGTATGGTGCCGGGCTGAATCCGCACGACCGCAAAGGAGATGACCTTGAGTGCCGAAGCCAAACTGACCGGTGACCTGTTCGAAGTCGACAAGCGCCTGAGCCTGAAGCCCGTGGTGGACTTCAACACCTACCTGAGCAACGCCTTCGGCGACGGCAAGTGCGTGTGCATCCGTTGCCGCGAAAGCGCCAACGACGAAAGCGCCTACGCCTTTGCCCACAGCTTCGAGTTCAACGGCATTCCGCTGCATCGACGCTTTGCCGTGACCACCGCAGCGGATGTGCTGGGCACCCTGAAAAAGGCCTGGCTGTCGTACAACAAGGAAGACATGCCGGCCAACGGCAGCCTCGACCTGGAAGCGGTCAAGGCCTTCGTCGAGCCGAGCCTGCAGGTGCGGGTCAAGCCGCTGCTGCTGGCCAGCGGGCTGGTCAAGGAGCAGGCCGATGGTGGCCTGCAATTGATGGCTGACGGCGATTTCGTATAGGTCTTGAGGGCCCTATCGCTGGCAAGCCAGCTCCCACAGGGTCCGCGGTGCACGCGGTCCTTGTGGGAGCTGGCTTGCCAGCGATGAGGCCCTAAGAAGCTACGCCACTACCCGATAGCAAGGCACATAGGCCGCCCCACCCGGCAGTTTCATCCGGTGCTGCTCAACAAACGCCTGCAACAGCTTGTCCAGCGGCCCCATGACCTGCGCATCACCATGGATCTCGTAGGGTCCATGCTCCTCGATCAGGCGAATCCCCTTGTCCTTGACGTTGCCCGCAACGATTCCGGAAAACGCCCGGCGCAGATTCGCTGCCAGCTCATGGGGTGGCAACGACTTGCTCAGTTGCAGGCTGGCCATGTTGGCATGGGTCGGGTCGAACGGCCGCTGGAAGCTCTCCTCGATCTTCAACAGCCAGTTGAAATGGAAGGCGTCGTTGCGCTCGCGACGGAACTGCTTGACCTCCTTCAGCGCCTCGGTCATCACCCGCGCCACCTGCACCGGGTCGTCGATGATGATCTGGTACAGGCCCTGCGCCGCCTCGCCGAGGGTCGCGCCGATAAAGGCGTGCAACTGCTCGAAGTACGGCTCGGCACTGCGCGGGCCGCTGAGGATCACCGGGAAGCGCAGTTCGCGGTTGTCCGGGTGCATCAGGATGCCCAGCAGGTAGAGGAACTCCTCGGCGGTACCGGCGCCACCGGGGAAGATGATGATGCCGTGGCCGACACGGACGAAGGCTTCCAGACGCTTCTCGATGTCCGGCAGGATCACCAGTTCGTTGACGATCGGGTTCGGCGCCTCGGCCGCGATGATCCCGGGTTCGGTCAGGCCGAGGTAGCGACCGCTGCTCATGCGCTGCTTGGCATGGGCGATGGTGGCGCCCTTCATCGGCCCCTTCATCACGCCGGGGCCGCAGCCGGTGCAGATGTCCAGCTTGCGCAGGCCCAGCTCGTGGCCGACCTTCTTGGTGTACTGGTATTCCTCGCTGCTGATCGAGTGGCCGCCCCAGCACACCACCAGCTTCGGCTCGACACCGGAACGCAGGGTCCGCGCATTGCGCAGGAGCTGGAAGACGTAGTCGGTGATGCCCTGGGAGCTGTCCAGGTCGATGTTCAGGCGGTCCAGCTCGCTTTCGGTGTAGACGATGTCGCGCAGGGCGCTGAAGAGCATTTCCCGGGTGCTGGCGATCATCTCGCCATCGACGAAGGCGTCGGCCGGGGCGTTGAGCAGTTCGAGGCGCACGCCACGGTCCTGCTGATGGAAGCGGACCTCGAAGTCCTTGTAGGCATCGAGGATGGTCTTGGCATTGTCGACATGGGCGCCGGTGTTGAGGATGGCCAGGGCGCACTGGCGGAAAAGGGTATACATGCTGCCCGAGCCGGCCTGGCTCAATTGTTGGACTTCACGTTGGGAAAGCGTCTCCAGGCTACCTTTGGGGGCGACCGAAGCATTGATTACCTGTCTTTGGGTCATTCTGGATTCCATGCTGTTCGGTGCCTGCGAACCACTGTGGCACCGCTGTTGTGAACACCGCACGCGCGGGTCTCGCACCTGTTTGTAACAGGTGCCCCGGCATCAGGCAAACGACACCGGAGTTCACTGAGTATGGACGCTTCCGACGAACGTTGAAGCTTCTTCCTGCCAGCCTCAAGCCGTCTGGCTGACGCTCTGGCGTCGAGTGCGCCGGGCGATCAGGCCGTAGCAGGCCAGACAACCCAGGCCGGCGGCCGCCAGGGTCAGGCACATCGGCCGTGCCGTGCCATCCGCCAGGGCACTGACCACGGCGGAAAACACCGCGCCCAGGGCGAACTGGCAAGCCACCGCCAACCCCGCCGCGGCCCCGGCCTGACGCGGGTACAGCGCCAGCAGGCTGGCCACGCAGTTGGCACCGAGCAAACCGGTGACGCTCACGTACACCACCACCCAGGCGACGATCAGCGCCAGACCGCCCCAGCCTGTCAGTCCCGCCACCAGCAAGCCGACCGCCGCCAGCCCGGCCATCGCCGCACCCAGCGCCAGCATGCGCAGCGGGCCAAGACGGCTGACCAGGCGCGCGTTGATCAGGGTCATCAGGATGATCCCGGCGACGTTCAGGCCGAACAGCCAGGCATATCCCCGTGGCGAGACGCCGAAGACTTCCATGTAGACGAACGGCGACGCAGTGATGAAGGCGAACATGCCGCCGAAAGCCAGGCCCATGCACAGGATGTAGCCCAGTGCCAGTGGCTGCGTTGCAATGTGCCAGTAGGCGAGGAAGACCTTGGCCAGGGATTCGCCACGCTGGTCCGGAGCATGGGTTTCACCGATCTTCCACGCCGTCAGCACCAGGCACAGCACGCCGAACGACAGCAGGCCGAAAAACACCGTGCGCCAGCCGTTCAACTCCATCAGCACGCTGCCCAGCAGTGGCGCCACCAGGGTGGCGAGCATGGTCACCAGGTGCATCAGCGACAGCACCTTGGCGGCTTCGGCCAGGGCGAACAGATCGCGCACGATGGCCCGCGCCAGCACCGACGCCGCCGCGCCGCCCAGGGCCTGGAAGAAGCGCCAGGCCACCAGTTGCTCTACCGAATCGGCAAAGATGCAACCCAGGGTCGCTACCAGGTACAGGCCCATGCCGCCCAGCAGCAGCGGGCGTCGGCCATAGCGGTCGGACAGCGGGCCATAGACCAGCATGCCCAGGCACAGGCCGACGAGAAACAGGCTGATGGTCAGTTGCACGCTGGCGGCGCTGGCGTTCAGGTCGCTGGCGATCAGCGGCAGGCTGGGCAGGTAGGTGTCGATGGACAGCGGCGCGAAGGCCACCAGCGCAGCGAGCAGGACGATCAGGCGCCCCGGGTTGGAAGAGTGGGTCATCGAGGCTCCGGACTCAGGGACGAAGGCGTCATAACGTTAATATCTTAATTTTATTATCAGTCGTAGCAAAAGGTCTTTCTTCGACAAAAGATAATATGTTAACTATATCTCAAGCCCGCGACCTCGGGCCCGTTGCAGCACCACCGACACCACAACAAAAACAACAGGTATGAAGTCCATGTCCCTCCCCCGTCGTTTCCTCGCGACCGGCGCCGCTGTCTGCGCCAGTTGTACACCGTTTCTCGCCCAGGCCGATTTCATCAAGGACAGCAAAGGCAGCCTGGAAGCTCGCAATTTCTACTTCAGCCGCGATTTCCGCCAGGACAACGCCCCGCAAAGCCAGGCCCGGGAATGGGCCCAGGGCTTCATCCTGCGCCTGGAGTCCGGCTTTACCGAAGGCACCGTCGGTTTCGGTATCGATGCCCTGGGTGAACTCGGCATCAAGCTCGACTCCAGCCGCGATCGCCGCGGTACCGGCCTGCTGCCCTACGGCGCCAGCCAGGAGCCGGTGGACGAGTTCAGCGAACTGGGCCTGACCGCCAAGGCGCGGATCAGCAAGACCACCCTCAAGCTCGGCACCCTGCAACCCATGCTGCCGGTGGCGGCGATCAACGATGTGCGCCTGCTGCCGTCGACCTACAGCGGCGGCCTGCTGACTTCCCAGGACATCGACGGCCTGACCCTCAACGTCGGGCGCCTGGACAAGCAGAACCTGCGCGACTCATCGAGCAACGACGAGATGAGCTACGCCGGCGTCGAAAGCAGCCACCTCGACCTGGCCGGCGGCACCTACGCCCTGACCCCGCGCCTGGCGGTGAGCTACTACTACGCGCAGATGCAGGACATCTACCGCCAGCACTACACCGGCCTGGTCCACGACCTGCCGCTGGGTGACGGCATCAACCTGCGCAGCGACCTGCGCTACTTCGACACCCGCGAAACCGGCCACGACGCCCTGCGCTCGGCCAGCCGGGTCGATGGCGGCAAGATCGACAACCGCTTCTTCAACGGCATGCTGACCCTCGGCGTCGGTGCGCACAAATTCGGCCTCGGCTACCAGAACCTGTCTGGCGATGGTGACTTCGCCTATCCGGGACTGGACCCGTATTCGGTCAACCTGGTCACGGTCAACGTCTTCACCAAGGCCGAGACCGACGCCTGGCAGGCGCGCTACGACTACAACTTCGCCAGCTTCGGCCTGCCCGGGCTGAGTTTCATGACCCGCTACGTGAACGGCAAGAACATCGAGACGGCCACGGTCAGCGGCGGCAAGGAATGGGAACGGGATACCGATATCGCCTACGTGGTGCAGAGCGGGCCGTTGAAGAATTTCAGCGTGCGCTTGAGGAATGCGACCTTCCGCTCCAGTGGCGGGTTGACTACCGATATCGACGAGAACCGGCTGATCCTCGGCTACACCCTGGCGCTGTGGTGACGGCAGAAAAAACGTAAATACCGGTTTTATCTTCAGGATTTGTTTCAGACCGGGGCACAATGGTCGGCCTTTCGGGCCTCATCGCTGGCAAGCCAGCTCCCACAAGTTAGGTGCCTACAGTACCTGTGGGAGCTGGCTTGCCAGCGATGAGGCCTTCAAGAACACCACAACAGCCTCGGACTCCTTATGACCCAAGCCCAGGTAGCCCCTGCCTTCGACCTGCGCCCCCTGCTCTTCGCCCACATGGCCTGCACCATCGCCATGATGGCCTTCGTCTCGCTGATCGGCCCCATCGCCCGGGTCCTGCAACTGGCCCCCTGGCAGGCCGGCGCGGCCATGACCGTGTCCGGGCTGATCTGGATGCTCCTGGCCCGCCCCTGGGGCCGAGCCAGCGACCGTTATGGTCGGCGGCGCATCCTGCTGCTCGGCGCCGGCGGTTTCAGCGTCGCCTATCTGGCTCTGTGCCTGTTCATCGACGGCGCCCTGCGCTGGCTGCCACCGGCATCCATCGCCTTCGCCGGGATGATGCTCGGCCGTGGCCTGATCGGCGCCTTCTATGCGGCCCTGCCGGTGGGCAGCAACGCGCTGATCGCCGATAACGTCGAACCCACCAACCGGGCCCGGGCCATGGCCTCGCTGGGTGCCGCCAATGCCGTCGGCCTGGTCCTCGGCCCGGCGCTGGCTGCCCTGCTCTCGCGCTTCAGCCTGAGCCTGCCGATGTATGCCCTGGCGATCCTGCCGCTGCTGGCCCTGCTGGTGCTGCGCCACAAGCTGGAGCGCCAGGAACTGCATCTGGCCCAGCCACCACGTCCGGTGCGCTTGGCCGACCCGCGCCTGCGCCGGCCGCTGGCGACGGCCTTCGTCGCCATGCTCTGCGTGTCTCTGGCGCAGATCACCGTGGGTTTCTTCGCCCTCGACCGCCTCGGCCTTGAACCTGGTGCCGCAGCCCAGTCCGCGGGGATCGCCCTGACCATGGTCGGTGTGGCGCTGATATTCTCCCAACTACTGGTGCGCAAGCTGCAATGGCCGCCGCTACGGATGATTCGCGTTGGTGCCGGCGTTGCCGCCCTGGGCTTCGTGGTCAGTGCCTTCGCCGTGAACAGCGTGATGCTCTCGGCCGGGTTCTTCATCTGCGCCGCCGGCATGGGCTGGATCTTCCCGGCCTTCGCGGCCATGGCGGCCAACGCGGTGGAGGCTTCGGAACAGGGCGCTACTGCCGGCTCGATCGGCGCCATGCAAGGACTTGGTGTGGTGATCGGACCGCTGGCCGGAACCCTGGTCTACAGCCTGGACCCACGCTTGCCGTGGCTGCTGGCAGCGGTATTGCTGGTGCTGGTAGGACTTTGGCCCGTCTCCAAGCGCTAGAACGACGCAGGAACCCGCTCCCACGCAATACACAGAGTGCCGCCACACTGCGCGCTGTCCCTGTGATTGTGTTTTAATGCGTCGCCCATTTTTTCTTCTTAACACCAAGGCGGCTATGGACACGGGGACACGACTCAGACTGGTGCGTGAACGCAACAAGCTCTCCCAACGGGAACTGGCCCGACGCAGCGGCCTGACCAACTCGACGATCTCGCAGATCGAGCAGAACCGCGTCAGCCCCTCGGTCAGCTCCCTGAAAAAGCTGCTCGAAGGCATTCCCATGTCCCTGGCGGAGTTCTTCAGCTTCGACGAGCCGCCACGGGAAGAACGCTTCGTCTTCCGCGCCGCCGAGCAGCCCGACCTGGGCCGCAGCGGCATGCGCATGCTGCTGGTCGGCGCCAGCGTCGAAGGCCGGCAGATGCGCATGCTGCGCGAGCTGTACGCGCCCGGCGCCGACTCCGGCGAAGAGCCGATCGTGCATGCCGAAGGCGAGGAATGCGGCCTGGTCACCCGTGGCACCATCGAACTGCGGGTCGATGGCCAGGTGAGCATCCTCAACTCCGGTGACGGCTACTACTTCCCCACCACCCTGCCCCACAGTTTCAAGAATATCGGCCAGGACGAGGCCGAGATCATCAGCGCCAACACCCCGGCGAACTTCTGATGAAACGGCGGCCTTCAGGCCGCCGTTTTCACATCCAGCCCAGCCAGTGCCACCAGGTGGCGGCAAACACCAGCATCAACAGGTAACCAACCAGGGTCACGGCGATACCGACCTTGGCGAACTGCCGCGCGTTGAAGGTCTCAGTCCCCAGGCACACCATGTTCTGCGGTGCGTTGATCGGCAGGATGAAGCCGTAGCTGACCACGAAACCCAGCACCATGGTCATGCCCAGTCGGTTGAAGTCTCCCGGCAGGGTCTGCAGCACGGCGATGAGGATCGGCAGCAGCGCCGAGGTCAGCGCCGTGGCACTGGCGAAGCCGAGGTGGATGAGGATCAGGAATGCGCCGAGGATGGCGAACACGCCCAGAGTACCCAGTTGATCCAGCCCGGTATGGGCCACCACCTGCGCCCCCAGCCATTGCCCGGCCTGGGTGGTGAGCAGCGTGGTGCCGAGGCTGATACCGACACCGAAGACGATCACCGTGCCCCAGGGAATCCGCGCCTGCACGTCCTTCCAGGTCATCACGCCGAAGCGCGGCAGCAACAGCAGGACCAGCCCGGCGTAGGTGGTCGAAGTGGTGTCGAAGGCATGCAGCTTGCCCTCGGTGGCCCAGGCCAGGAGCAAGGCCAGGGACACCCCGAGCAGGCGTTTCTGCGGGCCGCTCATGGGGCCCAGGGCGGCCAGTTGCTCGGCCACCGCCGCCTTGCCGCCGGGGATACTGTCGGTTTCCGGCGGCAGCATCTTCAGCACCACGACGATCAGCACCAGCGACATCAGCACTGCCCAGGGCGCCCCGGCGATCAGCCAGTCGATCCACGACACCCGGGCGCCGAGCATCTTGTCCATGAAGCCCACGGTCAGCAGGTTCTGCGCGGCGGCGGTCTGGATACCGATGTTCCAGATGCTGGTGCCCTGGGCGACGATGATCATGATCCCGGCGGCGATGTTGGAGCGCTTGTCGACGCCGAACGCAGCGATCACCCCCATCATGATCGGCACCACGCAAGCACTGCGCGCCGTGGCGCTGGGCACCACCAGGCTGAGAAGGATGGTAACCACCACCGCACCGAGCAGGATACGCCGGGTGCTGACGCCGATGCGGTCGAGGGTGACCAGGGCGATGCGCCGGTCCAGCCCGGTGTGGGTCATGGCGGCGGCGAGAAACAACGCACCGACCACCAGCGCCAGGGCCGTGTTGGAGAAGCCGGTCAGGGCCATGCCCACCGCGGCGGAGGAGCCATAGGTGAGATTCGGGTCGGCCAGGGTCGGCGCGGTGCCGAGGAGAAACGCCAGCAGCGAGGTAATCATGATCGCACTGGCTTCGTAGGACACCGCCTCGGTGATCCAGATCACCACGGCAAAGGCGAGGATCGCCAGGACCCGTTGCCCGGCCACCGGCAGGTCAGCCGGTAGCGGCAGCATCAGCACCACTACCAGGGCGGCGATGCCGACCAGCAGGCCGATGGGCAACGCCGGCCTGGCGCTGCGGCTGGAAGAAGAAAGATCTGGCTGGCTCATCGTCACCTCGCTGGCAAACAACCTTGGCAAGCGCTCTGCGTCGCGACTTTGCCCTGTATTTCGATGATCCTCCCGGGCACACCGGAGAAAACTGACCCCGGTCAATACGTCGGCCATTGGCCGCAAAGCTGCACCGCGGATTTTGTAGGACAACCAAACAGCGCACTACAAAACGCGACCAGGCGGTCGAAAAACGATTTTGTAGTGCAAGAAAAAAATTACTACAAAAGCTGTTGACGCCATTCATCGCCCTCTGCATGATGAGCCCATCTCCCCGATCGGGAGGGCTGGCAAGGGTGTTCCAGACGGATCGAGCGATACTTCGAGACCGTCCGTGGAGTGGGACTGTCCAAAAGGCAGAGTGAAGAAAGCCCCTGTTGCGATTGCTGCTGTAGCAGCCTTGGTAGTGCGCTACATGACGTAGCGCCAGAGCGAGAAATCAATCACTGAAGAGTCATGGGGGCTTTAATGATGAACCTGAACGAAAAACCGACCATCCAGGAATTGGCCAAACTGTTCGCTGCGCGCAAAGACACGCTCGACAGCCACATCCTGTGGATCTGCGACGCCGGTGACGTGCATATCGACAGCCTGTCGCCCTGCACCACCGAAGATGAATTCGAACAGCGCAAACCCGGCATGCGTGCCCGGATGAAGATGTACCGTCGTGGCCAGGGCTACGTCGGCAAGAAAGCGGCCGCTGATACCCAGTTCGTCGGCCGCGTGCTGGAAACCCTGCAACAGGAGTGGCCAGCGCTGCGTGAAGGCCAGGGCGTTCGGGTCATCGACCGCCTCAGCTGAGTCTTCCGTCCGCTTGAGCCCGGCCCGCAAGGCCGGGCTTTTTCATGCCCGGAATCAAGGTCCGCCGCCTGTCGTTGGTTAGAATGCGGCTTTTCCCCGGAGCACCCGACCCATGACCCAACCCGCTTTCGGCACCGGCGATGCGTCCTACCAGGCCGCCGGCGGCCTCGATGGCCTGCGCCGGCTGGTGGACGACTTCTACACCATCATGGATGAGGACCCCGCTGCCCGGCCGGTGCGGCGCATGCACGCCGCCGACCTGAGCCTGTCGCGGGACAAGCTGGCGTGCTTTCTCAGCGGCTGGCTCGGCGGGCCGCGGCTGTTCGCCGAGCGCTACGGCCCGATCGGCATCCCGTCATTCCACGCGCAATGGCCGATGGATGAACAGCACGCGCAAATCTGGCTCGACTGCATGAGCCAGGCCATCGCCCGCCAGCCCTACAACGCTGAATTCGCCGACTACCTGCTGGCCCAGTTGCGCGTGCCCGCAGCGCGCATCGTCCAGGCCAGCCGCGCGCGCCACGGCCACTGACAGGCAGGCATGAAAAAGCCGGAGCTACCCTGGGACAGCTCCGGCTGTTCGGTGATTACTGTCTACGCCTGGCGCAACAGCACCTGCGGCTCCTCCGGCTGCAGGTCGGCGACCAGCGCCCTGGCCCGATCGACACCCCAGACCAGCGCCCGGCTCATGCTCTCGCCGGGCCGCGACGGGTAGTACTCCTCCAGCAGCGCCTTGCCTTGCCGGGCATACACGCCGAGGAACAGCTGGGTCGCGCCGGTGCGCGACAGCCGAACCTGGACATCGATGCTGGTGCCGTCGCTGAGCACCTCGTCATGACTGCGGCTGTGCAACATGGCGTCCGCCCATTCCCAGTATTTTTCTTCCCTGATACGCATTGCTTTCCTCCACTGGAATCAGCGCATTGACGGCACGTAGTAAGGCATAGATTGCCATCACGCTCCAGCGCCGCCGGGCGGCGCAATGAGCGAGATCAAGCAAAACGGCATCAATTGGCACGAACCGCGTACCCGTCGACGCTTTGCGCAGCTAGCCGCAAGCGCCTACGAGCGGCACGGGTTCAGCGTTTCGGCAGTGCGGCGGGCAGGAACCGGCGGCTCTCGATACGAGCCGGTACCCGCGACTTGAAGGTGACCTGGGCATCGTCCAGGGTCATGTGGGCAAAGCCCAGGCGGAATGCGGACTGACCGCAGCGCACCACAGCGTTGATCGGAAACTCATCGCCGAGGTCTTCGAGAAATTGATCCTTCATTTTCCTGCTCCCCTCTGAAAGCGACCGATACCGATCCTCCAGCGGAGGACCTGAAAATATCGGTCTCAATGCTTCAGAGACTAGCCGGACATTTGCAGACTGACCGGTCATATCGGTAATCCCCGACCAGTGGCATCTTCAGGCCTGGGCGGTACGCAATGCGTCGCGCAGGCGTGGCCCGAACACATTGATCAGCAGCCCCAGCATCACCAGCAGACCGCCCCAGCACTGCACCGCGCTCAGGCGTTCATCCAGCAGCCAGGCCGACGATGTCAGGCCCACCACCGGAACCAGAAGCGAAAACGGTGCCACTTTGCCTGCCGGGTAGCGCGACAGCAGCCGGCTCCACAATCCGTAGCCGAGCATGGTGGCGACGGCCGCCAGGTAGATCAGCGCCAGGATCGAGTTGAGGCCGATATTGCGCAGCGACGACTCGATCAGCGCCGGGCCCTCCAGGTACCAGGAAAACGCCAGGAACGGCAGCGGCGGAATCAGCGCGCCCCAGATCACCAGGGCGACCAGATCGATCTTGCCGAAGCGCCGGGTGATGATATTGCCCATGGCCCAGCAGGCCCCGCCACACAGGGTCAGGACCAGCGCCAGCAAGGGCACGTGGCTGTCGTTCTCGCTGCCGATCAGCGCCAGCCCGCCTGCCGCCACCAGCAGCCCGAGGACGCTGGCCGCACGCAGACGCTCACCGAGGAACACGGCGGCGAAGATCATGGTGAAGAAGGCCTGGGACTGCAGCACCAGCGAGGCCAGGCCCGGCGGCATGCCGTTATGCATGGCTTCGAAGAGAAAGGCGAACTGCCCGAGGGAAATGGTCGAGCCATAGGCGATCAACCAGCGCCACGGCAACTGCGGTCGGCGAATGAAGAACACCGCCGGAATCGCCACCAGGATGAAGCGCAGCGCCCCCAGCAACATCGGTGGCAGGCCGTCCAGTCCGACCTTGATCACCACGAAATTCAGGCCCCAGGCAACGATCACCACCAGCGCCAGCAACAAATCCTTGAGCGGCATTTTCCCCCCATCGCACGCGTAATAATTTGAAACATCATATCGTCATTGGCGTGGGGGGTGTCATGAAAGCGGTTCAAGGCCGGGAAGTGCACGGTGATGTAGCAAGGCGCACAGGAATGATGCAGTCCTTCGAGTCTGATTCAAGGGCAATGAGGACCCTGTGGGAGCTGGCTTGCCAGCGATTACGTCGGTGAATTCAGCATCGTTATCGCTGGCAAGCCAGCTCTCATAGAACAACACATAACTCATTGATCTAACGGGAACTTGTGGGAGCGGGTTTACCCGCGATTACTGTAGCGAACTCACCATGGCAATCGCGGCGGTCCGGCGTTCCGGTAAACCCGCTCCCACAGGGTCCGCGCCGCTCTTAGACCTGTTCTCTGCGCGACAGCGCAGCCTGAGAGGCTGGGCGGACTCCCACAGAGTTCCCGACCCACCATGGTTCCTGTGTCCGATCAGGCATGCACACTCCACTGCACCACCTCCATCCCGATCACCGAATCATCCACCGCCTGAATCAGCCCGCAGCGAATCGCCTCCTCCGGCGTGACGATGCGCGGATGCGCCATCAGGTAGCGCGGAATATCCAGCACCTCCGCGGCTCCCTGGGTGCGTTCCTCGACGATCCGCGCATACAGCTCCAGGTCGTAGTCCAGGCTCATGGCGTACTCGGCCATCCGTGCATGATCCACCGAGCCATGCAGGGTCCAGTGGAACGGATGGAACAGGAACTTGCTCAGGGCACAGGCGGTACGCCGCTCGCCGGCGAGAAAGAGGATGTTGCCCATCGACTCCACCGTGCCCAGATTGTGCGTGGCTACCGGTACCGGCAGCGAGCGCAGGAAGTTGTACAGGCTGAAGCCGTAGCTGCATTCGCCGCCCATGGTGGCGATGTTCAGTTGCAGCCGCTCGGCGCCCTGCTGCAGGGCCTTGGAGCAGGTGCTGATGAGGTTGCCGCAAGTAGAGGCGTTGATCGGTCCGGTGAAGTGAATGATATGACTGGCCATGCTCACCTCGTGCTGTGATTCCTTGGGTCAGCGGGCGTGCCGGCCGCGCGGCTCCTTGTCGGCGCCCTTGTCCTCGGCAAGCTCGCCCAGGTGCTGATAGCGTTTGCGCAATTCGTGCAACTGCTTTTCGTCGAGGTCGTCCAGCCCCAGCAGGGCCTGATGCGCCCGGCGCGTGGCTCGCAGCAGTTCGTCGACCTTGATGTGCAGCTCATCGGTATCGCGGTTCTGGGTGTTCTGGATGAGGAACACCATGAGGAAGGTAACAATGGTGGTCGAGGTATTGATCACCAGTTGCCAGGTGTCGCTGAAGTGGAACAACGGACCGCTGATCCCCCAGGCCAGGACCAGCCCGAAGGCAATGGCAAACGTCAGGGGCCGACCCGTCCAGTTGGCCAGCTTCTGGGCAAAGCGGGAAAACTTCATGGCAGCTTCCTCGTCATGGCCGGGCGACGCCGGCCCGCCATTCGGTGGAAAACCCGGGAGGGGCAAAGTTCCGTTTTTCAGATAGCGGCGGCACACCGGGAACAACCACTCGTCCATCTTCATGAACACCTCGCGCGCTACTCCAGTCGCACCCTCAAGGACACGATAAGGGGCGAGACGGTGAGCGAAATTCGCATCGGCATTTCCGGTTGGCGCTATGCCCCATGGCGCGGAGTCTTCTACCCCGAGGGACTGCCCCAGGCACGGGAGCTGGCGTTTGCTTCGCGGGCAGTGAACAGCATCGAGATCAACGGTTCGTTCTATGCCCTGCAAACGCCACAACGCTACGCCGGATGGCGCGACGACACGCCGGACGACTTCGTCTTCGCGGTCAAGGCACCTCGCTATATCACCCATGTCCGCCGGCTCAAGGACATCGATGAACCGCTAGCCAATTTCTTCGCCTCGGGAGTACTGCAACTGGGTGCCAAGCTGGGGCCGATCCTATGGCAGCTTCCGCCGAGCCTGAAGTTCGATGCGCAGCGCCTTGCCAATTTCCTCCAGCGCCTGCCCCAAGACCATCACGCTGCCAGCCAATGTGCCCGGCACTGCGCCGAGCGCCTGAAGAAGGATGGCGCCTTCGCCAGCCCGGGCAAGGGCACGCTGCGTCATGCCATGGAAATCCGCCACGACAGTTTCCGCGATCCAGCCTTCATCGACCTGTTGCGCCAGCACAAGGTTGCCTTGGTGGTAGCCGACACAGCGGGCAAATGGCCTTGCCTGGAAGATCTCACCTCCGACTTCGTCTACCTGCGCCTGCATGGCGACGCCGAGCTGTATGCCAGCGGCTACACCGAGGCGGCCCTGCGCAACTGGGCCCGACGCATCCGTACCTGGCATCGCGGCCAGCAGCCGGGCGATGCGCAACTGGCCGGCCGGCGCGAGGACGCCTGCAAGGGCGGCAAGAGGGTGTACTGCTATTTCGACAACGACCTGAAAGTCCGTGCCCCCTTTGATGCACGCAACCTGCTGCAGCGCCTGAAGCTCGATGGGCCGTTGCAAACCGAACCGGGCAAGGCTCCGGATCCACCACTGTGAAACCCGGGAAATGGCCATCCGCGACCCTGCCCCAGGAAAGCCTGGCCAATCCCATAGCCACCAGCAATGGTCCCCTCGGGCGCAAGGCACGGATCGATTGCGAGAAAGCTGGCGGGACGTGGTGCCCCCCTTGAGCCGTATCGCCGAACCCTCAACACAACCACCAGAGGTTTTCCCCATGCCACGTGGAAGCAAGGACAAATACACCCAAGCACAGAAGCGCAAAGCCGAACATATCGAGGACAGCTATCAGGCCAAAGGCGTGCCCAAGGATGAAGCCGAAGCCCGGGCCTGGGCCACGGTCAACAAGCAGTCCGGCGGCGGCGAAAGAGCCGGGGGTTCGGGGCAGAAAAAAAGCGAGGCCGCCAAGCACCGCTCGCGCCAGTCGTCGGCCCGGCGCGCAGCCAGGACCAGGCAAGGCGAGCCCCGCCCCGATCAGCCGATGGAAGACATGACCAAAGCGGAGCTGATGGACAAGGCACGCAAACAGAACATCGCCGGGCGATCGAAAATGAAGAAGGCTGAACTGATTTCGGCGTTATCCAGATAGCGGATGAACGGGACCGGGAACCCGGTCCCGATACTGTCACGGCGAGATCGGATCGCTCGCCGGAAAAGTCTCTTCCAGCGCGTTGTCCATATTTGATTCATCCGGCTGCCTGGCCTTGTCATCGCCACAATGGCACTCGCTCATCCGGCACGCCTGGCCATTGGCGTGACCGCTGGCACAGGCTTCGCAGCAATAGGCCTCACCGCCTTGCTGCACGGCATTGGCGTCCACCTCGCAGGTGCATCCGGGGCAGGCACAGTGTTGTTCGCTCATGGTCTTGTCCTCCTTCGATCAGGATTCTTCGTCGCCTTCAGCGGGCGAGACACGGTCGGTCCAGGGCTTGCCGTCCAGCGGCGCCGAGCGGGCCAGTTCGGCTTCGTCGAGACCGATGCCGCCACCAATCTCGTTTTCATCTACACGACGCAGTTGCTTGTCCACCGGGCCATCGCCGCCGCGCTCGGACGGATCGCGTGCACCACTCTGGTCGTACAGGGTGTCGGGGCTCAGGTCGTCCCAGGTGACGTTGTCTTCATGCAGGCTTTCGCTGAGGGCTTCACCACCACTCATGCCACTGCGCTCGACGCGCTCGGCGGGAAATTCGCGGTTCACTTCTTCCGCCGGTCGCGCGTCGCCAGCGCGGCCCTGGCGCTCGTCGTGGCGCTCGCTGAAATCCAGCTCGCGAATTTCACCCATGCGGTCCTGCAGATCGTCGATTTCCTGGGGAACGTGGGTGGCGGGCTTTGCGCTTTTCTCGATCATGGCAACCTCGATTGCGGATGGGCTGTACCTGAGTCGACTCACGCCCTTGGCCAATGATTCAGTCTTTCTGCCGCCCGGTCGCCACGCCGATTGAACTCCGTTCGAGCCCGCCCTCTCCCACTGGATAGGACGCCGGAAACAGAGCATTCGCCATGGTCAAGCCACTTGAGGAATACCAGCGCAAGCGCAACTTCGCCGCCACCCCGGAACCCGCCGGCAAGCGCGCCCGGGGCAAGGCCCAGGCGTTGCAGTTCTGCATCCAGAAACACGACGCCAGCCACCTGCACTACGACTTCCGCCTGGAGCTGGATGGCACCCTGAAAAGCTGGGCGATCCCCAAGGGGCCGTCGCTGGATCCCAAGGTCAAGCGCCTGGCGGTGCATGTCGAGGACCATCCCCTGGACTACGCCAGTTTCGAGGGGCATATCCCCGAGGGTCATTACGGCGCTGGCGATGTGATCGTCTGGGATCGCGGCATCTGGATCCCCGAAGGCGATCCGCACCAGGGCTACGCCAAGGGCCATCTGCGCTTCGAGCTGCAAGGGGAAAAACTCGCTGGCCGCTGGAACCTGTTCCGTACCCGCCTGGCCGGGAAGAAGGAGCAGTGGATGCTGGTCAAGTCGTCGGACAGCCGGGCCCGCGAGGAAAGCGACTACGACATCCTCCAGGCCGAGCCGGACAGCGTGCTCAGCGACCGCAGCCTGCCGGCCACCCGGGCCGCGCCGAAGAACGCCACGCGCGGTACGCGCAAGACGGCCCTGCCCGCAACCCTCAAGCCACAACTGGCGACCCTGGTCGACTCACCGCCCGCAGGCGACTGGCACTACGAGATCAAGTTCGACGGCTACCGCATCCTCGCCCGCATAAAGCACGGCAAGGTGCAGCTGTTTACCCGCAATGGCCACGACTGGACGGCGAAGATGCCACGCCAGGTGGCCGCGCTGAAAAAGCTCAAGCTCAAGTCCGCCTGGCTCGATGGCGAGATGGTGGTGCTCGATGACAACGGCCTGACGGATTTCCAGGCCTTGCAGAACGCCTTCGACAGCGAGGACGACGCTGCCCTTCTCTACTACCTGTTCGACCTGCCCTGGCTCGATGGCCACGACCTGCGGACGCTGCCATTGCAGGAGCGGCGCGCCGCCCTGGAAAAGCTACTGGCCGATGCCCCGGAACCGTTGCGTTACTCCACCAGCTTCGCCGAACCGGTCGACTCGCTACTGGCCAGCGCCTGCCGGATGAACCTCGAAGGGCTGATTGGCAAGCGCCAGGACAGCCCCTACAGCGGGCAGCGCAGCAGCGACTGGATCAAGCTCAAGTGCCAGCAGCGCCAGGAGTTCCTGGTGGTCGGCTACACAGACCCGAAAGGCAGCCGCACGGGCTTCGGGGCCCTGCTGCTGGCGCTGCATGACGGCGAGCGGTTGCGCTATGCCGGCAAGGTCGGCACCGGTTTCAGCGCGGCCACCTTGCAGCGCCTGCTCAAGCAACTGCAGCCCCTGCACAGCCAGCGTCCACCGTTGGCCAATCCGCCCGGCGGCGCCGAAGTCCGGGGCGTGCACTGGTTGCAGCCGCACCTGCTGGCGGAAGTCAGCTTCGCCCAGATGACCCGCGACGGCATCGTCCGCCACGCGGTATTCCACGGACTGCGCAACGACAAACCGGCCAGCGCCATCGAACTGGAGCGCCCCATGCCCACGCAGAAAGCCGCGACCAAGGCCCTGCGCCTGACCCATCCCGATCGCATCGTCGATGCCGGCAGCGGTACCCGCAAACGGGATATCGCCGAGTACTACGCCAAGGTCTCCGGGCTGCTCCTGCCCCATCTCAAGGACCGCCCGGTAGCGCTGGTGCGTGCCCCGGACGGCCTGGACGGCGAGCTGTTCTTCCAGAAGCACGCCGCCGCCCTCGACCTGCCCCGGATAAAGACCTACGACAAGGCAACGGCCGGCCAGGCAGCCATGGTCATCAACCGCGAGGACACCCTGCTCGCCGCCGTGCAGATGAACATGCTCGAACTGCACACCTGGAATGCCACCGACAAGCAGTTCCAGCGCCCCGACCGCTTTGTCCTCGACCTCGACCCGGACCCGAAGCTGCCATGGAAGGCCATGGTCGAGGCCACCACCCTGACCCTCACCCTGCTGGAGGAGCTGGGCCTGCGCAGCTTCCTCAAGACCAGCGGCGGCAAGGGCATCCATGTCGTGGTGCCGCTGCAACGCAGGGCTGGCTGGGACGAGGTCAAGGACTTCAGCCACGCCATCGTCCGCCATCTGGCCGGGCTGTTCCCCGAGCGGCTGTCGGCGGTGTCCGGGCCGAAGAACCGGGTCGGGCGGATCTTCATCGACTACCTGCGCAACGGCCTGGGGGCGACCACCGCCTGCGCCTGGTCGCTGCGCGCCCGCGAAGGCCTGCCGGTGTCGGTGCCGATCTGGCCGCAGGAGCTGGCCGGGCTCAAGGGTGCCAATCAATGGACCCTGACCAACATCGATGAGCGCCTGGCCGAGGGCAACGCCCCCTGGCAGGACTACGCCGGGACCCGCCAGTCGATCACCGCCGCCATGCGCAAGCAACTCGGCCTGAAGTGAACCTCAACGACCAGGAGCAACGCCCATGAGCATCATCCAGGACTTCGACCTGGGCAGTCTGGACACCCTGCTGCGCAGCTTCACCCAGCGCCCCCAGGCGCTGCACCTGGACACCCAGTTGCCGCTGATCCTGCAGTCCTTGCGCCAGGATCATCTGGACCTGCTGCCGTTGCCCGGCCAGGGCCACACCCTGCAGCGCTGGCAGACCCTGGCCCGGGTCGCCGGTTGCGACCTGAGCCTGGCCAAACTGTACGAAGGGCATACCGATGCCCTGGCGATTCTTTCCGAATGCGCGGCCAGCCATCAGGTCGGCCAGGGTATCTGGGGCGTATGGGCGGCCGAGCCGCCGGATGCGCGCACGCGGATCGTCGGGCGTGACGGCGACCAGGTGCTGCTGGAAGGCTGCAAGGCCTGGTGCTCCGGCGCCCTGCAGATCGACAACGCCCTGCTGACCGCCTGGGACGAGGACGATCAAGCGCAACTGGTCGCCATCGAGCTGTCCCATCCCAGCCAGCGCATTCTCGCCGAGGGCTGGCAGGCGGTGGGCATGGCCACCACCACCAGCGTGGTGATCGAGTTCAACCGTTCGCCGGCCCAGGCCATCGGCGCGCCGGGGCAATATCTGTCGCGCCCGGGGTTCTGGCATGGCGGCGGCGGGATCGCTGCGTGCTGGTACGGTGCGGCCGAAGCCTTGGCCGACTACCTGCGCGAACACTGCCGCAAACCGCGTCCGGACCCGCATGCCGATGCCCATCTGGGCGCCGTCGATGCCGCCCTGTGCGGGGCCCGTGCAGCCCTGCGCGAATGTGCCGCCGCGATCGACACCAACCCCGGTGGCGACGCTGAGCTGCAGGTACGACGGTGCCGGGCACAAGTGGAACAGGCGGTGAGCCAGGTGATCGAGCATGTCGGCCGGGCCCTCGGGGCCACGCCGTTTTGCCACAACAGCCACTTCGCCCGACTCGCCGCCGACCTGCCGGTGTATCTGCGCCAGAGCCATGCCGAGCGCGATCTCGCCGTCCTTGGCCAACAGCTGGCGCAGTTGCCGGCAGGGGCATGGCAGCTATGAGCGAAGACCTGTTCAAGGGCCCGGCCACCCGCGCCGAGCAATGGCAGCACTCGGCCCATCTGGCCCGTGCTACCTGGATCGAACCCGACCAGCTGTGCCCGCCCGGCCAGCGCCTGGTGGTGGTTGCGCCCCATCCTGACGACGAGATCCTGGCCTGTGGCGGCCTGCTCGCCAGCTTCCGCGGGCGCGAGCAGGATCTGTTGCTGATCTCGGTCACCGACGGCGAAGCCAGCCATCCGGGCTCGACCCAGTGGACCGAGCATCGCCTGCGCCGCCAGCGCCCGCAGGAAAGCCGCAACGCCCTGCACAAGCTTGGCCTCGATGTGCAGGCGCTGGACTGGCAACGCCTGGCGCTCAAGGACAGTGCCGTGGCCCGCGACGAAGCCTTCCTGGTCAACCACCTCGGCCACCTGTTGCACAGCGGCGACCAACTGCTGTGCACCTGGCGCGGCGACGGTCACGGCGATCACGAAGCGGTCGGTCGGGCCTGTGCCCGGGCGGCGCAGGCCAAGGGCGTCGAGCTGCTGGAGGTCCCGGTATGGGCCTGGTACTGGGCACAGCCCGAGGATTCGCGAATTCCCTGGGAGCGGGCGTTCAAGGTGCGCCTGGATGGCGATGCGCTGCAACGCAAACAGCAGGCGATCACGGCTCATGTCAGCCAGTTGCAAGCCGACGGCGACAGTCCGCCGGTGCTGCCGGAAGCGACCCTTGAATGCCTGATGCAACCTTTTGAACTGGTGTTCCGATGAGTGTCGATGCGCAGTACTTCGCCAAGCTGTTCGCCGCCAGCGACGACCCCTGGGCCTTCCGCAGCCGCTGGTACGAGCAGCGCAAGCGCGACCTGATCATGGCCAGCTTGCCGCGGCAGTTCTACGCGCGAGTGTTCGAACCGGCCTGTGCCAATGGCGAGCTGAGCGCGGCCCTGGCCGAGCGCAGCGCCGAACTGCTGTGCCACGACCTGGATACCACCGCCGTGTCGCTTGCTCGCCAGCGTCTGGCGCAGCTGCCACAGGTCCGGGTCGAGCAGGGACGATTGCCAGGCGACTGGCCGGGAGGATGCTTCGACCTGATCGTGCTCGGTGAAATCGGTTACTACCTCGATCCCGAACACTGGTTGCAGGTGATCGAGCAATCCGTGGCCAGCCTGGCCGAAGACGGTGGGCTGCTCGCCTGCCACTGGCTGCACCCGATCGACGGCTGCCCGCAGGACGGGCGCCAGGTGCATGCGCTGCTGGAGCAGCGCCTGCCGCTGTACCGGGTGCTGCGCCATGAGGAAGCGGACTTCTTGCTCGAGTACTGGAGTTGCCGGCCCAGCCTGGTCGACCTCGACGAGACCTGCCCATGATTGCCGTGATCATCCCCGCGCATAACGAAGCCGCCAGCCTGCCCAATTGCCTGGCCGCGATTCACGTCGCCGCCCGCGCCGCCGAAGCGGCCGGGCACCAGGTGGAGATCCTGGTGGTACTGGATCGCTGCAGCGATGCCAGTGCCGAGGTCGCGCGCAGTTTTGCCGTGCAGATCCTTGAGGTGGATGCACGCAATGTCGG
The DNA here is from genome assembly GCF_057808595.1 of Pseudomonas sp. FG98. Taxonomy (NCBI): domain Bacteria; kingdom Pseudomonadati; phylum Pseudomonadota; class Gammaproteobacteria; order Pseudomonadales; family Pseudomonadaceae; genus Pseudomonas; species Pseudomonas sp. FG98. The sequence continues at coordinate 84,006 of NZ_JBMDIJ010000002.1, forward strand.
CCAGGCACGCCGGGCCGGCGCTGAACACATGCTGCAACGCGGCGCCCGCTGGCTGGCCTGTACCGATGCCGACAGTTGCGTGCCTGAAGGCTGGTTGCTCTGCCAGTTGGGCTTCGCGGCGGATGCGGTCTGCGGCACGGTGCATATCACACAGTGGCAGCCGGACCAGGACCAGACCCTGCGCGAGCGCTACCTGGCCCATTACCAGATGCGCGAGGGTCATCGTCATATCCACGGCGCCAATCTCGGCATCTGCGCCAGGGCCTACGAAAGAGTGGGCGGATTCCGTCCGCTGGCGGCGCATGAGGATGTGCAACTGGTCAATGATTTGCTGGCCTGCGGGGCGCATATCGTCTGGACGGCGATGAACAGCGTTGCTACCAGCAGCCGCATGGACGGTCGGGCGCGGGAGGGGTTTGGGGATTATCTGAGGTCGTTGATGCCCTGAGATCGAGGGTGTGGCTGCCAGCCTCATCGTCGGCAAGCCGACTCCCACAAGGTCCGCGCCAGCAATCAGGAGGCCTTGCGCGGTGCCTTTTTCTTCGCCGCCGGTTTGGCCTTGCCGCCGAGGCTGCGCTTGAGCAATTCGGTCAGGTCGATGATATCCGCGCCCTTGCCACCCTCCTCCTCGCCCTGCTCGACCACACTGACCTTGCCCTTGTCGGCCTTCTCCTGCACCAGGTCCATGATGGTCTGGCGAAAGACGTCGTGATAATCCCCAGGCGTCCAGTGACTGCTCATGTCCTTGACCAGCCGCTTGGCCATGTCCAGTTCGGCCTTGCTGGCCTTGGCCGCGGTGACGCTGCTGTCCAGCTCCAGGCTGTCGAGGTCACGCACTTCATCGGGCCAGCGCAGGGTGATCAGCACCAGGGCGTCCTCAAGTGGACGCACCAGCGCCAGATGCTGCCGGGTATGCAGCACCAGGGTGGCCAGGGCGACCTTGCCGGTGCTGTCGAGGGTGTCGCGCAACAGCGCGTAGACCTTGCCGCCACGCTTGTCCGGCGCCAGGTAGTAGGGAGTGTCGAAGTGCTGCAAGGGAATCTCGCCGGCCTCGACGAAGGAGAAGATATCGATGGTCTGGGTCGCCTCCGGCCGGGCCTTGCGGATCTCCTCTTCGCTGATCACCACATAGCGGCCCTTCTCGACCTGCACACCCTTGACGATATGCTCCTTGGCCACCTCCTTGCCGGTGACCTTGTTGATCCGCTTGTAGCCCACCGGGTCCATGCTGCGCTGGTCGAGCCAGTCGAAATCGACCCGCTGCTCGCTCGTCGCCGAGGCCAGGGCGACGGGGATGTGCACCAGCCCGAAGCTGATCGCACCTTTCCAGATTGCACGGGGCATGGCGGACTCCTGGGAATGAACGATCAGTTGTCGCTGTCCTTGCCTGGGGCCAACTGCGCGGCCGGGCTTTCCGATTGCGGCTGCTGCATCTGCAGCGACGGCTTGCTCGGATCGGAATCCTTGCCCGGATGGTTGGAGTTGTCGAAACAGCCGCCCAGCGCCAGCACGCCGGTCAGCAGAAGCAGGGCTGTACCGTGGTTCATGACGGCATCCTCCGCAAAAGCAAACGGCGCATCAAAGCCAGGCCTCGATGCGCCAGACGGACGGGGCATGCGCGATGCCCCGCCAATTACTGCGTTACTGCATCAGGAGCGACCACCCTTGCGGCCGGTGTCCTGGGTTTTCTGCCGGTCCTGATTCATGCCACCCGAATGTTGCCCGCCCTTGCGGCCGGCTTCGGAGGCTTTTTCCCGGTCATTGGCAAAGTTGCCCGGGTTGCCACCTTGCTTGGAGCCAGTACGGTTTTCATTGTTAGCCATGATCTTTCACCTCATAGAAAACGAAGGGTGCACGACGTGTGCCGTACATGAGGTCTGAGTACAGGGCGGTGCAGGGATTCGCTTTGATTCGCAGCGGCCGGACGGGTGGCGGGAAATAGCAGCAGGCGCTTGTTTGGTGCGCAAGAAAGCGGGGCCACGACGGGCCCCGCGAGGGCGTTACATGTGACCGTGGTCGTGGTGCATTTCCTGCTTGCCGCTGGTCAACGAGCGGACCGGGATCTGGATTTGCAGATTTTCCTTGGTGCCCTTGGCGTCTTCGATCACCAGGGTCAGCGGTACCTGCTCGCCTTCCTTCAGTTGCTGCACCAGGCCCATCAGCATCACATGGTAGCCATCGACATCCAGGGTCACCGGCTTGCCGGCCGGAAGGTCGAGGGACGCCACCGGGCCCATGCTCATGATGTCGTCCTTCATCTGCATCTGGTGGATCTGCACGGTTTTTGCCACCGGCGACTGCACCGCGACCAGCTTGCTGTCGGTGTCGGCGACCAGGGTCATGAAGGCACCGGAAGACTGCTGGTTGGCCACGGTGGCACGGGCCCAGGCATTTTCCACGGTGGTTTGCGCCAGCGCCGGCAGGGCAGCGCCACACAGGGCCAGCACGGCCAGGGTTTTACGAATCGGCAGCATCAGCAGATCTCCATCAGGGTCAACAGGTCTTCGGCGCATTCCTTGGCGGTCAGCGAGTGGGACAGGCCCAGGTGCAGGCGGCCGCGGGAGTCGAAGACGAAACTGGTGGACGTGTGCGACACGGTGTAGCTGTCACCCAGCGGCACCTTCTCGTAGAACACGCCGAATTCCTTGGCAGTGGCGGCGATCTGCTCGGGGGTGCCGGACAGTGCGGTGAAGGTCGGGTCGAAGGCCTTCACGTAGTCTTCCAGGACCTGCGGGGTATCGCGCTCGGGGTCGAGGGTGATGAACACCACCTTGAGGAAGTCACCATCGCGGCCCATCAGCTTCTTGATCTGCACCGCCCGCGCCAGGGTGGTCGGACAGATCGCCGGGCATTGGGTGAAGCCGAAGAACACCATCGGCATCGAGCCGTAGAAGCTCGACAGCGCGTAGGTATCGCCGTGGACATCCTGGAGCTTGAAGGAGCGGCCGAGGATCTTGTTGCTCAGGTCCTTGCCGTATTTGAAATCGAGCTTGGGCGTCGTATCGCAGCCGGTCAGGGCTGCCAGCCCCGCCAGGCCGAGCCCGGCGATAACAGTGCGCCGGCTCATCAGATCGTTCATGTAACCATCCTTTCGGGAAGGTGCACGCTTCAGCAGGGAAGCTGTTCATTTCATGGTTTTTTGCGAGGCGGCATTTTGTCATGCGAGGCAGGGAGGGGCCAGCGCAGGGCGCCGGAAGGGTGCGGCGTGGTGTCGCAGAGGCACCCATCAAAGCGTTACAAGCTGTGAAACGCGGACGCTGTGGGAGCTGGCTTGCCAGCGAATGCGATGGTGAATTCACTGCAGCAATCGCTGGCAAGCCAGCTCCCACAGCGTCCGCGTTGCAGTTTCAGGCCAATGAAGTGGCCCTGAGCCAGCATCCGGGTTATTGTCGCCATTTTTCCGGCAGGGACGCTCTAAACGTTGTCAGTGCCACTGACACGACCTGTCAGTCGCCCTCGCTAGAGTCGCCGCCAAGCCCATCGACAAGGACCCGCCATGGCGGCCACCGACCACGACACCCTGGCCCTGCGCCTCGCCGATATCCTGCGCCTGCTGCTGGGCGGCGAGCGCCCTACCCGCCTGCAACTGGCCGAACGCTTCGGGGTCAGCGAGCGCACCATCTACCGCGACCTCAACCGCCTCGGCGATGCGGTGGAGCCTGGCGACGACGGCGTCTACCAACTGGCCGGGCAATACCGTGGCAGCCTCTCCCCTGCCGACCTGCGCACCTTCGCCCGCATCAGCGGGGTCGAGCAGCTGTTCCCGGCCAGCGACCGCCGCTCCTGGCTGGAACTGCTCAAGCCCGGCCCGACCAGTTTCCTCGTCCGCGACGGCCATTTCGCCGCCGAACGCCCGGACAGCCGCGACTTTCGCGAGCTGGGCCGGGCCATCGAGCAACGCCGTCGCTGCCAGCTGGACTACACCGGCAAGCAACGCTGCATCGAGCCCTACCGGCTGGTGCACAACAAGGGCATCTGGTACCTCGCCGCCAGCGAGGACGGCCGCCTGAAGAGCTTCGCCTTCGCCCGTATCGAGGCGCTGCGGGTAACCGAGCAGACCTTCGTCCCCGACCCGCAGACCCAGGCGCGGATCGAACAGGACGATGACATCTGGTTCAGCGAGGACCGCCTTGAAGTCACCGTGCAGGTCGCTGCCAGCAACGCCTATTACTTCCTGCGGCGCAATGTGCTGCCGCAACAGCAACTGATCGAACAGCAGGCCGACGGCCGCCTGCTCCTGCGCTGCCAGGTCAACCACCCGAACCAGCTGCTGCCGATCATCCGCTACTGGATTCCCCACGTACGCATTGTCGAGCCCGCCTGGCTGCAGCAACAGCTGCGCGACGAGCTCACCGACTATCTGCACTAGACCAGGACACCATCAATGACCGCCGATATGGAAAAGAACCTGGGCCAGCAAAACGACCCGGAACACAGCCTTGATTTCGACCAGGTCGCCGAAGACCAGGCCAGGCGCATTGAAGGTGCGCTGTTCGACAACGAGGACAACGCCGGCAAGACCAGCGCGGTGATCGCCTCGTTCGTCGCCTCCTGCAATGCCCGCGGCGAGAAGCCGCTGGAGCAGTGGCTGAGCGATGAATTTCGCAAGTACCCGGACCTGTGGAAGAACGAGGACGACCTGCTGCACACCAGCCGCGAGGTGATGCAGTCGACCCGCGCCTTCAACCAGTCCCGCGAGTCGCTGCAAGGTCATCTGGACAAGGGCCGCAGCCAGGCCTCCTGGCTGGCCGGCGAGATCGAGAAGAACGCCGGGGTCAGCGGTTCGATCCACGTCGGCCAATATGCCGGACGCATCGACCAGGCCCTGGCCGAAGCCACCGAAAACGCCCGGCGCATCGTCACCACCCAGGGCGGCGCGATCAGCCTCAACCCCAACCTCGACGGCTTTATCGCCGAACAGCACCACGTCGACACCTTCAATATCGACGCCACCACCAAGGGCAGCCCGTACCGGGCGCGGATGGTCAACTCCCGCGAGCTGAACTCGGTGGACATCGAGATCGTCGACGGCAATGGCAAGGTGGTCGGCAAGTACCAGTCCAAGTACGGCTCGGACGCCAGCGCCACCCAGCGCCAGTTCGAGAATGGCGACTACGCCGACCAGCAGCGCCTGGTGCCGGAAGGTCACGGCGCCGATGTGGCCGACAGCAGCGAAGTGATCGAGGTCGATGGGGTCAAGTCCAAGCCGCTGTCCAAGGAGGAAGCCAAGGCCCTGCAAACCAAGGCCCAGGCCGAGGCGGAAGCACGCCAGTACGAATGGAGCGATACCAACCGGATCGATATCGCCAAGCAGATCGGCAAGCAAGCGCTGGTGGGTGCCTGTATCAGCGTCGGCCTGCAGGGTGTGCGGATCCTCGCCCGGCGTGCCTGGAACAGCCTGACGGGCAAGGAAAACCCCGACGCCAACGACGAACTCAAGGCGTTCTTCGCAAGCTCGCTGCGCAGTACCGGCGAAACCGGTGCCCAGGTGGCGGTGTCCGGTGCGGTGGTGGTGGCAGTGAAGAACGGCTGGCTCGGCGCCGCCCTGCGCGGCACCCCGGCCGGGCTGGTGACCAATATCGTCTGCGTCGGCCTGCAGAACGCCAAGGCCCTGTACAAGCTGGGCAAGGGCGAACTGACCCGCGACGAAGCCCTCGACACTATCGGCAACACCACGGTCACCACCTCCATGGCCATTGCCAGCGCCACCAAGGGCGCGGCCCTCGGCGCCAGCCTGGGTACCGTGCTCGGGCCGGTGGGCAGCGTGATCGGCGGCTTCGTCGGCGGCGTGGCTGGCGGCATCGCCGGAGGTCAGGTCGGCGAACTGGTCTACAAGGCTGGCAAATCGCTGGTCGGCACCGCCCTGAATACCGCCGCGCGGGTCCTCGAAGGTGGCGCCCGGCTAATGCAGTCGGCCGCCAGCGGCCTGCGCGATTTCGCCTCTTCCCTTTTCTCCTGGTAAGCGCCGATGAACCTGCTCGAACTCAAGGACAAGATCAAATCCCACCTGGTCGCCGGTTACCCGGGGCTGTTCATCCAGTCCGGGGAGGATGCGCGGGTCGATGCCATGCTCCAGGACATCGCCGCGACCCTGCAACTGAGCCCCAAGGAATGGAACCTCGGCTACGGCTGGGTGGACTTCTTCAACAAGCAGCCACGGGGCAGCCAGGGCGCCGAGATCGACCTGGCCAGCAGCCTGCCGACGCTGCTCGACGATGACCTGGACGGCAAGCTGTTCATCATCAAGGACGCCCGCAGCGCCCTCGAACACCAGCCACTGGCAGTGGCGCGGCTGAAGCAGTTGCTCAACCGCATCCAGCGCCATCATCGCGGCACGGCGGCAGTGGTGCTGGTCTCGGAGACCCTGCACATTCCGGCGCCGATCGAAGCGCAGATCACCTTGCTGCCGCTGCCCTTGCCCCGTGGCGAAGAAATCGGCGAGCAGATCGAGGCGATTTCCCGGGAGTGCGGCTTGCGGGTACCCGAGCCCCTGCGCCTGCAAGCCGCGTGCAGCGGCCTGAGTCAGGAGGAGATCCGCTCGGCACTGGCGATGGTGCGCCTGCAGCATGAAGAGATCGACGATGTTGCCCTGGCCCTGATCCAGCGCGAGAAGGAACAGATCATTGCCAAGAGTGGCGTGCTGGAAATGGTCCGCACCAGCGAGAAGGCTGGCGATATCGGTGGCCTGGAAGACCTCACGGAATGGCTCGATCGCCGTGCGCAAATCTTCCGGCGCCTCGACGAAGCGCGCGAGGCGCGGGTCCAGGCGCCCAAGGGCGTGTTGATCGCCGGCATGCCCGGTTGCGGCAAATCCCTGACCGCCAAGGCCGCAGCCGGGATTTTCAAGCTGCCCTTGCTACGCCTGGATATCGGCTCGCTGCTGGGCAAGTACGTCGGCGAAAGCGAACACAACATGCGCCGCGCGCTGAGCATGGCCGAGTCGGTCAGCCCGTGCATCCTGTGGATCGACGAGCTGGAAAAGGCCTTCGTCGGCATGACCAGCGGCAGCGGCTCGGAAGTGTCTTCGCGGCTGTTCGGCTACTTCCTCACCTGGATGCAGGAAAAGACCGGTGCGGTGTTCGTCATCGCCACCGCCAACAACGTCGCCGCACTGCCGCCGGAACTGCTGCGCAAGGGCCGCTTCGACGAGGTCTTCTACGTCGGCTTCCCGAATGCTGCCGAGCGTGCTGCGATCCTCAAGATCCACCTCAAGGACGAAGCGCTGGAGCTGGAGGACGAGCAACTGCGCCACTTGGTCAGCCAGTGCCGCGATTACGCTGGTGCGGACATCCAGAACGCCATCAACGAAGCCCGGGAAGAAGCCTTCCTCCGCGAACGTGCCTTGTGCTTCGACGATCTCCAAACGGCCATCAAAGCGACCGTGCCGTTGCGCGAAACCCTGCGCGACAAGGTTGCCGAGTACGAGGAAATCTTCGAACGGCTCAAGCTCAAGCCCGCCTCTGCCTGTGACGGCCTGAGCGTGGCGCAGATGATCCAGATGGCCGAAAGCGCCAACGCCCTGCGCCGCGAGGAAGTGGCGCGCAACGAGGACTGCCCGGACGACCTGCTGGAAAAACTGGCGGCCGACCCGGTCGAGGAAATCCGCGAGGCGGTGTACCGCAACCCGAACTGCCCGGAGCGGGTGCTGACCCTGCGGATCAATATCGACGAGGACGAGGACGACTTCGACCGCGACCTGTTGCATCTGGCCTGCGTGCATCCCCATGCACCGCAGGATCTGCTGGCGTCGCAGTTCCAGTGGCTTGGCCTGAAACCGGAGCATCGCCTGCAACTGGCGTTGAAGAGCAGCCATGAGCCGTTGTTGCAGCAGTTGCTGGCGGACAAGGATATGGAGGTGCGGCGGGCCCTGGCGCGCAACCGGCACCTGGGTAACGACGGTCAGCGTCAACTCGGCAAGGACAACCATGACGCCGTGCGCCTTGCCCTGGCTGCGAACCCTGCACTATGCAGCGAGGCGCAATCGATGCTGTCGCGGGACCAGAACGAAGACATTCGTGCAACCTTGGCCAGGCTGCCGACCCTGAGCGAAACAGTGCAACTGGCGTTGACCCGGGATGCGGACCCCGACGTGCCCAGGATCCTGGCGGCACGTAGCGCAGACGCGTCACTGCCCGACGCGGTGCAACTGGAACTGGCCAATGGCAGGGTGGACGTACGCCTGGAGCTGGCCGGCAACCCCAATACCGGTGCGCCTGCCCAACTGTTGCTGGCGCAGGATGCCCATGTCGAAGTGCGCAAGGCCCTGGCTCGTCACCCTGCCCTTGCCAGCGCAACGCTCCAGTATCTGGTCAAGGATGTCGAGAGAGTACAGGGCTGCCTGGCGGCCAACACTGCCTTGAGCCCGCTGCACCTGCGGGGTTTCGTCATGAACGAATCGGTCGACGTGCGCAAGGCGCTGGCCGGCAACGAGCAGGCCGGCCCGGCACTGCTCGCCCTGCTGGCACGAGACCCGCAGCCTGCGGTACGCGAAGCGCTGGCCAGCAATGCCGAGATCGATCCTCAGACCATCGATATCCTGCTGAGCGATCCCTGCGTGGAGGTTCGCGAAAACGTGCTGCTCTGGCACAAAACGCTCACCGCCGAGCAACAGCAGCGCATGGTCAGCGACCCGGAATCCCGCGTGCGCGAGCGCTTCGCCTGGTACAACGCCTCGTTCGACGACATTCACCAGCAATTGCTCGACGACAATCCCAAGGTGCGCGCCGAGCTGGCCAACAATGCCTGCCTTGGCCAGGACATCCAGCAACGCCTGGCCCTGGACCCGGAAAACGATGTGCGCTGCGCCCTTGCCCGCAGTTCCGACACCAGTGCCGCAATCCAGGCCGTGCTGGCCGAGGACAACGACGTTCAGGTGCGTACCGATCTGGCGGGTAACGAGAGCCTTGCGGCGCCGGTCTTTGCCGTACTGTTGAAGGATGTGATGCAGGTACAGGTGAAACTGGCCGGCCACTCTAGTCTGACCACGCCGCAATATCTGCAGTTGACCCGCAGCCGCTTCGACGAGGTCCGCGAAGCGCTGGCCGGCAATCCCGTGATCGGCGAGGAGGTGATGCGCGAACTGGGCCAGCATGCGGTCGCTTCGACTGAAACCAGCGCCTGGTATGTAACCCATGAACCGTCGAAGGTAACCCTCGCCCTGGCCGCTAATCCCGGCCTGCCGAAGGACTTGCAGGAGAGTCATTACGACACCTGGATCAAGTCCCAGGAGGTACTGAAGGCACTGGCGGCGAATCCGGCGCTCGATGAGACGTTGCAGGAGAAACTGTCCCGGCATACCGACTATCCGGTTCGCGAGGCGCTCGCCCGTAATTCGAAGCTGAGTGCGGAGCTGGTGGTCAAGCTGTCCAGGGACTCCACCACGACGGTACGGGTGGCGCTGATCAAGCGCCGCAAACTCGATGCCGATATCGAAGCGCGGCTGTGCAACGAGCAATCGTCCACCTTCCGCCTGGCACTGGCCGGCAACCCGCATATCGGCAAGCGGACGCAGATGACGCTCGCCGAAGACAGCAACGAGGATGTCCGCGCCGAGTTGATAAAGCAGGCGGGTGGTCGTTCGGGGTTCATCTTGAGCCTGGCGGCCCAAGCGATCCTCGCCGAGGACAGCGCCTACGAGGTCCGCGCGCTGCTGGCCGAATACCCGGATCTGAGCCTTGCCCTGCAGCACGCTCTCGCCCAGGACGATACCGCCAGCGTGCGCAAGGCCATTGCCGCGCAACCAGCCTATCTGTGGGGTCGGGCCCTCAGCGAAGACGTGCAATTGCGCCTGTTGAAGGATCGCGAAACCAGTGTGCGCATGGCCTTGGCCGGTAACGCCCAGTTGCTGCCCCATGTGCAACTGGCGCTGGCGCGGGACAGCGAAGTGAAGGTGCGCAAGACCCTGAGCGAAAAGGGCAGCAGCTACGGTCCCCGTCTGTTGCCGGTGGTGCAGAAGACCCTGGCCAACGACCCTGACGTCAACGTGCGTGTCGCGCTGGCACATACCCTGTTCGGTCTTTGCCCTCCAGTCACCAGCGAGGAAATTCTGCTGACCCTGGCGGGAGACAGCAATCACCAGGTCAAGGAGGCGATCGTGTCGTTCCTGAACTTTGGCGAGATGCGCTACAGCGAGGCGGTGATCGCCAGGCTGAGGGAAGGCCTCGATGACGAGACCCGCGAAGCCCTGGAGGAAGCACTCGCCAGCTGCGAGGAGGACTGAGACGACCGCTCGGCAAAAAGTGTTCCCGCAAGCCATACCAGAAACTTGCTGGAACACTTTTACTGCCGATCCAACAAGGGTTTGCGCGAGATCCGCCAAACCCTACAGTCAATTCCGACAAATCACCGCGTTTCGTCACAAATCGGCCCAAATCCTGCTGTCGGCAGGCCGTCGCATCGCCAAGATGCTCCCGCCTAACGACACACAAGGATAAGTGCCGTGCTCAAACCGCTCGCCATCGCTGTTGCCCTCGGATCCGCCCTGCTGCCCCTGGGGGCCGGGGCCTACGACTACGGGGACTACGCCAGCCAGACCCTGGATCGCCTGATCCACGACTATCCGGGCCGCTACCGCGGTACCGCCAACTTCGCCGGCGCCGCCGACTGGATGCAGGCGCAACTGAGCTACGGCTACCAGACCAGCCGCCAGGACTTCACCTGGGCCGGCACCCGCAGCTCGCAGAACGTCATCGCCTCCGCCGCCGGTACCACCAGCAACTACGTGGTGCTCGGTGCCCACTTCGACACCTACTTCGGTCGCCCTACCCTGCAGGGCCTGGACGACAACGCCTCGGGGGCAGCGGTGCTGACCGAGATCGCCCGCAACCTCGGCGGGCTGCGACTGGAGAACGGCCTGGAAGTGGTCGGCTTCGGTGCGGAAGAAGAAGGTTTGCGCGGCTCACGGGCCTACGTCGCGTCCCTCAGCGACAGCCAGCGCGCCAATCTGCTGGGCATGATCAACCTCGACAGCCTGATCACCGGCGACAAGATGTACGCCCATGCCGGCAGTAATGCCGTGGACAACCCGGCGCTCGGCGCCTATCGCGACCAGTTGCTGCGCATCGCCAGCGAACTGAAGATCGACCTGTTCACCAACCCTGGCCTGAATGCCGACTACCCCGCCGGTACCGGCTGCTGCAGCGACGGCGAGAGCTTCGAAGGACTGAACGTGCCGGTGCTATTCATCGAGGCGACCAACTGGGAGCTGGGCGATCTGGATGGCTACGAGCAGACCGACAACCCGGCGATCCCCGGCGGCTCCACTTGGCACGATCCCGCCGAAGACAACGAGACCGTGCTCACCGGTGCCTTCGGCCAGGAGCGCATCGACCAGCGCCTGCGCGACTTCTCGCGGCTGCTGACGCGCCTGGTGCTGGAACTGACCAATGCCGACCTGCTCGCCTCCACCGCCTCGGGCGGGGCCATGGCGCGGCAGATGGAAGATCAGTTGCAGCGCCAGCACCAGGCCATGACCCGCCTGCATGACCGGCGCTGGCTGGGCCTGCTCGGCAGCCAGCGGGCGGTGGGCAGTTTCGATGGCGAGGTGGGGGTCGAGGGCGAAGTGTCGCCGGACAGCGGTTTCGACGTGGCGGGCAATCCAGAATCGAAGCGTATCGACGTGCATGTCCTGGGCGACTATCGCCTGAGCGAGCTGGCCACCGTCGGCGCCAGCCTGAGCTTCGAGCGCAGCCGCGACAGCCTGGACCATGGCGGGCGGGTCGAGGGCGACACCTGGCAGGTCGGCGTGTTCGGCCTGCTCAACGACGGCGGACCGCAGTGGCTGGCGGGCGAGCTGAGCGCCGGGCATACCCGCTTCGACACCCGACGCTCGGTGTTCATCCAGGCCAATGGCGGGCCGGTGCTGCTCGACCAGCGCCTGTCCGGGGATACCTCGGCGCTGTTCTGGGGAGCACGGGTCGAGGGTGGCTATGACTTCGATATTGGCGGGCTGAAGACCGGGCCGTTGGCGGGGCTGGACTACGTGCACTACCGCATCGACGACTTCAACGAGGACGAATCGCTGCGTACCGCGCTGGGTTATGAGCGGCAGGATTACGAGGGGCTGGAGGCCAGTCTCGGCTGGCGCCTGCATGGCAGCCTGGGGCTTGGCGCCGGGATGACCATCAAACCTTACGCCAGCGTGCGCTGGGTACGGGAACTGGCCGACGGGCGCCTGGACGAAATCGACCTGACGGCCCGGGCCGACGGCCGGGTGCGCACGGCGGAGCTGGGCAAGGTCGACAAGGACTTCGGCCGGGCACAGCTGGGGGCGCAGTTGATGGTGACCGAGCAACTGGGCGTGTTTGCCGAGGCCAATAGTCGCTTTGCCCATGATGAAGGGAATCAGGCGGGCTATTCGCTGGGGGTGCAGTGGATGTTCTAAGCCTCGGATGAAGTGGTGTTCTTGCCGGCCTCATCGCGGCATGGGTCGGGTTTGCCCAAACTAACCATGCGACGCGGTCCATCCAATTACCGGGACCGCGTCGATCTTGAGGGCGCTAGCGCCCTGCCTCTTCAATGGCCTTCGGAAAACGCGGCTCGTAACACAGCAACAGCGACAGCCAGTGACCGATGGCGTGGATCAGGATCGCCGGCCACATCAGCAGGTTGATCAGAACGAAGACCCTCAGCTCGCGATGACGTATGAAGCTGGTGTCCAGGCCCCAGGCCGCCTTGAGCGAGAGCCATGGCCAGGGGAATTTGCAGATCAGCTTTTGAGGGGCTGGAGCCGCGGCGGGACCGTCCTCCATGTAGCGACGGATGTATTCCCAGAAAGCCAGCAACTCGCTGGCGTTGCGGGTGGGTTTGCCGATGAAGGTCAGTTCGATGTTGTCCGTGGGCGTTCCTTGCAGATCCACTCCATCACCCTTTTCCCAACCGAGAATGACGTAACCGCCCGTGCCATCCAGTTCGCTCATGTTCTTGTCGATGATGATCTCGGTCTTGTCCCAATCCATGATGCGGATGCCGCCTAGGTGTTTAGGGCGGAGGAGGTAGACTTTGCGGGTGATTCGGTTGAAACGGACGATGATGCGGCGCGCGGTGAAAGACTCCATTCGAAAGAAGCCAAGCGTGTATCGCAGGAATACGCCAAGAGCCACAAGCCAAAGTAGTGGAAACAACACATTAAAAAAGTAGTCTATTGTAGTCAGCGGCACAACTTCACTGCCTCGCCCGCCGAGCGAAAATTGCTCTATAGAAATGACCATTGTCATCACAAAGGCGTAAATAATAATTCCATATATGCAAACTGCAAATACAGTGATCACGCCTCGCTTTTCATCACTCGGGGTGCGGACATCAATATATCTATCGCCATGAAAATATATAGACTTATTATCACAGACCAAAGTTGACACTGAATCCCCCACCCCATCCGGCGCATCAAGCTCCTCTTGTCCTGGCTGTCGTTTTCGGTTTATGGATCTCTCAGTAGCCTCTTCATAAGTCATCAGCGTCTTGGACCATTCGAAGCCGCGCTCCAAGAAGTACATCAGAGTGTTCCTTCTATTGCGCGCTGCATCATTTCAATTTCTTTTTCTTCGCAGGACCCCATATAACTATCGCCCTGCCTCTTCAATGGCCTTTGGAAAACGCGGCTCGTAACACAGCAACAGCGACAGCCAGTGACCGGTGGCATGGATCAGGATCGCCGGCCACATCAGCAGGTTGATCAGAACGAAGACCCTCAGCTCGCGATGACGTATGAAGCTGGTGTCCAGGCCCCAGGCCGCCTTGAGCGAGAGCCATGGCCAGGGGAATTTGCAGATCAGCTTTTGAGGGGCTGGAGCCGCGGCGGGACCGTCCTCCATGTAGCGACGGATGTATTCCCAGAAAGCCAGCAACTCGCTGGCGTTGCGGGTGGGTTTGCCGATGAAGGTCAGTTCGATGTTGTCCGTGGGCGTTCCTTGCAAATCCACTCCATCACCCTTTTCCCAACCGAGAATGACGTAACCACCTGTGCCATCCAGCTCGCTCATGTTTTTGTCGATGATGATCTCGGTCTTGTCCCAATCCATGATGCGGATGCCGCCGAGATGTTTGGGGCGGAGCAGGTAGACTTTGCGGGTGATTCGGTTGAAACGGACGATGATACGGCGGGCTGTGAAGGACTCTAGCCGAACGAATCGGCCGGTGTACTTCAGAAAAACGCACAGTACTAGAATACTAAACATCGGAAACAGCGAAAGAACAAAATACTCATAAGCCTCCAATGCGACCCCATCATGTCTACTACCGGAAACCATGCGTTCGACAGCAATAGCTGAAAGACTACAAATCATGTAGACAATCATCCCATATATGCAGAATGCAAATATTGTAATTACACCGCGCTTCTCGTCGCCCGGGGTCCGCAAATCAATATACCTATCACTGTAGCTGTAAAGTGAAGAGTTATCGTAAACCTCACTAAAAACTGATTCACCCACTCCCATAGGAACGTGAAGCTCTTCCTGTCCCGCCTGCCGCTTTCGATTATTTGATCTTTCAGTAGCCTCTTCGTAAGTTATCAGTGTCTTGGACCACTCGAAGCCCCGCTCGAGGAAATACATTAGAGTGTGCCCTCCATCGCGCGCTGCATGTTTTCAACTTCCTTTTCTTTGCAGGAGCCCATAAAGCTAACGCCCTGCCTCTTCAATGGACTTCGGAAAACGCGGTTCGTAACACAGCAACAGCGACAGCCAGTGACCGATGGCGTGGATCAGGATCGCCGGCCACATCAGCAGGTTGATCAGAACGAAGACCCTCAGTTCGCGATGACGTATGAAGCTGGTATCCAGGCCCCAGGCGGCCTTGAGCGAGAGCCATGGCCAGGGGAATTTGCAGATCAGCTTTTTGGGGGCTGGAGCGGCGGCGGGGCCGTCCTCCATGTAGCGGCGGATGTATTCCCAGAAGGCCAACAGCTCGCTGGCGTTGCGGGTGGGTTTGCCGATGAAGGTCAGTTCGATGTTGTCGGTGGGTGTTCCTTGCAGATCCACTCCATCACCTTTTTCCCAACCGAGAATGACGTAGCCGCCCGTGCCATCAAGTTCGCTCATGTTCTTGTCGACGATGATCTCGGTCTTGTCCCAATCCATAATGCGAATGCCGCCTAGGTGTTTAGGCCGGAGGAGGTAAACTTTGCGGGTGATGCGGTTGAAACGGACGATGATGCGGCGGGCTGTGAATGACTCTAAGCGAAAAAATTTAAATGTATATTTCAAAAATACCCCAAGCACCAGCAGCCAAAAAACCGGAAATAGCACAGCAAAAAAGTAGTCAACCGTAGTTAACGGTATCTCATCGTGATATCCATGACCGGCAACAACGTGATCAATGGAGATCATTGAATTAACTACTATTGAATATATAATCATCCCATACAAAACAACTGCAAATATAGTAACAACCCCCCTTTTCTCCTCACTCGGCGTCCGAACATCCAAAAATATTTCATTATGCAAATAAACAGATGAATTGTCGTAGACCTTATCAGAAACCGACTCCCCCACTCCTTCTGGCGCATGTAACATCTCCTGCCCAGGCTGTCGCTTTCGGTTAATTGCTTGTTCGGTTGCCTCCTCGTAAGTCATCAGCGTCTTGGACCACTCAAAACCTCTTTCCAAAAAATACATCAGAGTGTTCCTTCTATCGCGCGCTGCATGATTTCAACTTCTTTTTCTCTTGTATCGGCAACTCCGTTACTACGCTCCTTACGGAAGGTGCAGTGATCCAAATATCTCTGCAAAGAGTTCGGAAACAAGTAAATTTCTACCAACAACAGAGCCAGGATTGCGATGTTTACCCCAAGGAATAGGCGGAGCATGGGCACCATGCGCGCCGCTAGGGCAGTCGATCCCTGCACGCCAAAGTTGACCACCTTTCCAATAATTAATTGGGTTCCGTATCTCTTGAGTAGGTATTCAAAGTACGGTTTTGCATAAGCCAAACCAACAGTAATCGAGAGAGTCGCCGCCCCCATTTGTGCAGATGCACGCAAAGCATAAAGCGCGGCAATCGAGTGCTTTCCCAGGTTTCGACTATCAACAGCATCCTGACCGTCATACCAAGCCCCCACTACCCCAGCCGCCCCCGCCAGAATCCCCGCCCCCAACCGCAACCCACCCCCAAATACCTTCGCCCCCTGCTGCACCGCCGCATTACTGCTCCGCGTACCAAACGCCACCGCCGCAGCACCCAGCTCAACCCCTGCCGCAGTAACCGCCAGCAACGCCGCCACCGCCTCGATGTACTGTCGGCTCTGCTTGTCCTCCACCGACAGGCGATTGCTCAGGTTCCACATTTCCAGAAAGACCAGCACGCCGCCGAGACGCAGTTCGCTCATCGGCCCCGTGGTGCCTGCCCGCAGCGCCTCGTCGAAACTGCGGGCCGCCGCGCGGTCGATACGGGCCAGCGTGCCCCGGCTCAACGACCTGCCGCCACGCATCTCCAGCTGGAAGCTCTGGGCATAGCGGCCCAGGTGCGCTTGCAATACTGCCGCCGCGACCTTGTTGGTGGTCTTGTCCAGCATCGCCGCAGCCTTGTTCTGAAACAGCGAATTACCCAGGGTGTTGATCAGCAGCGCACCACCCACCAAATAGCTGGACGGCGGCCCGCTCGCGCCCTCGGCGAGGGTGTCCATGAAGGCGTGGGCCCGGTCGTAGACGACGGTCAGTTTCTTGAGGCGGTCCTGCCAGGTGAGGGAGTCGAACTCTTCCAGCTCGCCACGCGCCTGGAACAGGCTGTCCACTTCCGCTTCGGCCTCTTCCTGATTCTGCGCCAGCGAGCGCCAGAACAGGTTTTCCCGCGCCGGCGGCGTATCGCGCCAGCGCTCCAGCAGCGCCTCGCCGGCCTCAGTGGCATTCATCCCGGCGATGGCCTTGCCGATCTGGTCTTCGAACAGCAGCGCCTGTTCGGTGTCGTCGCGGTCGAATACCTCAAGGGCCTGGAGCAACTGTTCGCTTTGCAGCCAGAGCAGGTGGTCTGCCGTGCGGTCATTCCTGGCGGTATCGGCCTTGTCCAGTTCGACGCGGTAGCGGGCGAGAAACGCCTGGCGCATGGCCTCGTCGATGTAGCCGGCGTACTTGCCCCAGCTTTCTTCACGGGCGGCCTTGGCGGCAGCCTCCTGCACCTGGCGTTGATGCGCCGGGTTGCGGAAGGATTGGTAGTTGCCCGCCGACTGGATCACCGCGTGGCGATTGGCGGCCTGGTATTCGGGATCGGTGTAGCGCACACCGATGTGTTTCTGATGATCGTAGTAGCGGACCTGCGCGTCGTCTTCGACCAGCTTCCTGATGTTGTCGATGGCAAAGGCAATGGTGAACTTGCGCTGGTTGTCGATCTTTTCATCGTCCTCTTGCGCCATGAAGGCTTCGAGTGACTCGCTGCTCGCGTTGCGCCAGGCATTGAGCTCCTAGACCAGGCCGAGGGTATCGTCGAGGACGACCGCAACCCCGCGCTGCGCCTTGGCCCCGGCGGCCGGTTTCATTTCCGCCCGGACCGATAGCCATGGCGGCGGCAACGGCTGGAATGCCTGGGACTTGAGATGATCCTTCAGGCCGGGCTTGTTTTCAGCCGCCAGGTCCGCGACGAGTTCGAGGGCGTCATGGGCGAGGATGCCGTCCAGGCGTGGCGGGTTTTCCGCGATCACTGCGGCAACGTCGACCGCCGTCATGCTGTCGCGGTACCTGGACAACTGCCGGTACTGGTCACGGACTTTTTGCGTCAGGGGCACCGGGCTGTAGAGAAAACGCAGGTCCTCGATGCTGTCCATGTCGTGAACCCTCAGCACCCAGGCCAGTCCCTTGACCTGGCCAGCAACGAAGGCCGGTGCCGGTGGAGCCCAGGGGTTGTCCGGGTCGATGATCTCGAGCGTGCCCACATCGGAAACCCGGTACTGACTGTCCCAGACGTAGGGCTCCTCGATGCGCTTGACCAGCAGATACAGGAAGCCCTCGCGCAGGGGGCGCAGGGCATAGCCGGACTCGCTGAGCCGGCCCACCTTGGCGGGTCGATTCAGATGCGGGGGGAGGAACGGCAACAGTCCCCGCTGCGCTTCGTTGCCGCCCACCGCGCCATAGCGCAGCGGCAGGAAGGTGAAGGTGCGGGTGCAATTCACCAAAGGGCCGGTGGTGGAGTTGCGCTCATGGAGTTCGCGAACACGCTCGCAAAGCGCGAAGGATTCTTCCCAGCTGTACATGGATGATTGCTCACTTTGCGTTTCGGGGAAGGCGCTGCTGCAGCGCCTGTGCGAGGGAATGGCCGTCGTCGCGCACCGCTTCCAGTGCGGCTTGCCATGCAGGGGTGTCATGCAGGAGCTGGCCGTGGCGAGCGACAAAAATGACGTACGCCTCCAGGTCTTCCTGCCGGGTCAAACCGTGCTTGCGTGCGTCGGCCAACAATCGACGCACTTGTGCAATTCGGTGGCCACGGCAGTTGTCCCTGACCTGGGAAACCAGTGCCTCCTGTAGCTGATCAGCCAGGCTGTGGCTCAGGGGATCCGTGGTCAAAGCGTCCACGCAGCGCTGATCAAGGCGAATCGACACCTGCCCGGAGAAATCGGGACGGTCATGCCCTCGGTGGTCCAGCCAGAGATTCTTTTGAGGTTGCGGTTGCACCACCCACCAGTAACGGATCGGCGCGAACAGGTCGTCGATGCCGGGTAGATCGCGGCGCTCATAGAGGACGGGAAGCGCTTCTGTGGTGTAGGGACGCAGCAGGCAGGAACTGCCATCCGGTATCCGGGCTATGCAGGCTTGTCCGAGATGATTGGCGAGCCTCTCCGGCTCCTGGGAGCTGACCAGCCAACTCCAGGGCACATCGCCTGCCAGTTCGGACACCTTGCAGTGAAATTCGTACTGGGCATCAAGGCTCAGGCGTTCTCCGGAAGAGAGCAGCCAGGGGCCGATATCCCGGATATTGGCAAAGCATGGCTGATGCAGAAGCGGCCACGCACTTTGCGAGAAATGTTCCATCAAGCGCTCACGCGCCGGGAGCGGCACAAGAGCCAGCTCCATGATGGCCGTCAACCTGAGGCTCGGGTCCTCACGAAGCTGCTCCATCAGTGCTTCTGCAAAAGGCGTCATCAGGCGATCCCCCCTTCCATCGGAATCAGGCTGCTACCCTCGGCGATAGCCTTGAGCAGGCATCCCACGCATACCGACTCGCTGATGTTCGGAGTCCCCGTTGCAGCGATGCTGTGAGTACTGCCGCCAGGGATGATCGTTAGCGGAGCCTTCATCTCAAGGGCGATGCCTTCCAGGGTGATGCCCGCCGCATCGATGCGCAGCGTGCCGCCAGGGGCTTTGATGACCAGGGTGTCGGCCGTGCTGATTTCATGGGTCCGGGTGTGATGCACGATGCGCTGGCTCGCGTGCAGGATGACGTCGCCTTGCACCTGCTGGTGCAGGTGACCACCGATCTCGATGTAGTGATCGGCGGTCGTTGTGTCATGGCGGTCAATGCCGACCACTTCGGTTCGGTCACCGGCGATGCTGATGCTGTGGTTGCGATCGATCACCAGCTCATCGTCCTCGCCGATCCGCTGCCGCCGGTTGCGCCCGATGAGCAGTGTTTCGTCGTTGCCCACGGTGTCCTTGCGGTCGTGGCCGATGGTGAGGGTCTCGTCGTTTTCCACCTGCTCGCTGCGGTCGTGCCCGACGAAGGTGGTTTCGTCATGCTGGACGACGTTGTTCTGGTCCCTCTGCGCGTGGATGAAAACCTCTTCCTGGCCCGCCTCGTCCTCGAAGCTCAGCTCGTTGAAACCATCGCCCTTGTGGCTTTGGCTTTTGAGGGTCATGCGGGTCTTGTGCCGGGGTAGTTCGTAGGGCGGGCGCTGCAGGGGATTAACCCCTCTCCCGATAACGATAGGCTGCTCACTATCCCCATCCAGGTAGCCGACAATCACTTCCTGACCAATTCGCGGTATCGCCATATGCCCCCACAGCGCCCCGGCGATGTTCTGCGACACACGGATCCAGCAGGAGCTGTGCTCGTCTTCCTTGCCTTCCCGGTCCCAGGGGAACTGCACCTTCACCCGGCCGTATTCGTCGCAATAGATTTCCTCGCCCGGCGGGCCCACCACCCTGGCCGGCTGCGGGCCGTCGATGCGGGGTTTGGGCAAGGCTTCGGGGCGCCATTCGGTGTCGTCCGGCACCAGGGTGGCGATGCAGTTGTAGTGGGTGCCCTGGCGGGCATCGGCGCTGTCTTCGGCGAGGCTGGTGTATTGCTTGCCGTGGTGCTCCAGATGGGTCGGGCGCCAGCCGCGGTTGAGGTCTTCGCGGGGGTGGCCGATCAGGTCGAAACAGATGCCTGGCACCAGTCGCGCATCGTCCCCTTCGGCGATGACCTGGCAGGCATCACCACGCAGTCCGCGCAGGCGGTCGCGGGTGAAGGCCTCGCCAGCTTCGCCCTTGTAGCGGCCGGGATAGTCGTAGCGCTCGTAGTTGCGGTTCTGGTGCTGCAGGTCGCTGGCTTCGCGACGGGTCTGCTGGTTGTACTTGGGGTTCTTGAAGCTGTAGTCGCGCTGCACCTGGCGGGCGGTGCGCACGTTTTCGGTGTAGATGAAGCGATGCAGGGCCGGACCGGGGCGGTCGCCACCGGGCTTGGCGTTGTATTCCACCGGCAGGCCGGGCTGCTTGCCGAAGATCCACAGGCGGTCGCAGTGGATCAGGCGGTGGCCTTCGGCGCTGTGCCGGAAGCCGTAGAAGAAGCCTTCTTCTCTCATGATCCGCTCAACGAACGAATAGTCTGAGTCCCCGCTCTGGACGCAATATTCTCTTGTTTCATGGGGATTGGTGACGCGCTGCTCGTAGTCGAGAGTGAGGGCGTGTTTCTTCAGCATCGCGGTGGCGATGTCGGGCACGTTGAGGGTCTGGAAGATGCGCCAGTCCGAGGCCAGCTTCATCCGCGCCAGGCGCGGCTCGACCACGGCGTGATAGCGGGTGCGGCGAAAACCGGTGTCGCCCTGCTGGAACGAACTGACCGAGCCGTGCACGTAGCGCACCGGCTGTTCGCCTTGCCAGAGGGTGAACAGCGCCGGGCGGTCGAGGACTTCAGCGAAGTCGACGGCGGGGTTGGTGCAGCTCAGGTCGATATCGAGGCGGAAGGTTTCGGAGAGGCCTTCGCGCAGGCGAAATTCGACGACTTCAAAGTCTTCGTTGCCCGCGCTGAAAGTAAAGCGCAGATCGGATTGGACGGGCATGCAGAGCTCCCTGCAACTACGCACCCATCGCAAGCATCAGCGCCGGGCCGCATGTGGATCGGGGTATCCACCTGGGCGTCGGGCCGGAAGAATGGCGGGCCGCTGACCAAGGGGGATGTCCATGGAAATGATTCCGTGGAAATCCTGAACCTCGATCAGCGGCGGATATATAGGAAAAATCCCAAGCATCAGGGTGAAATGGCTGAGCGTTCGCGTCGGTTTCCCGACGGGCGCCTCGGTGATGTGGTGTTCTTGCTGGCCTCATCGCTGGCAACGCCAGCTCCCACAGGGTCCGCGTCGTACTCAGACCCACCGGTCGACACAAGACTTCGTGGGAGCTGGCGTTGCCAGCGATGAGGCCGGTAAAAACACCACAAATCCAGCCTATCCTTAGCAAACCACCCCATCACCCCAGATCACTGTCATGCACCGCCTTATCCTCCTGGCCCTCCTCCTCGCCACCACCGCCCAAGCCGCCGAACCCTGGCACCTGGCCCATGAAGAAGCCGGCATCCAGGTCTACCTGCGCGATGTCCCCGGCTCGAAGTACCAGAGCTTTCGCGGTGTCACCACGATCAAGGCCGATGTCCGCACCTTGAGCGATCTCCAGGAAAATCTGCGGGTCGCCTGCAAATGGCTGTACGCCTGCGCCGATATGCGCCTGCTCAGCGTGGAGGGCGCCGATACCTGGGTCTACCTGACCACCGCCCTGCCCTGGCCGGCCACCACCCGCGACATGGTGCTCAAGGTGCACACCGAGCGCAGCGACGACGGTACCCTGACCCGCCAGCTCAGCGCCCAGCCCGGCCGCGTTCCGCGGGAACCGGGACAGATCCGCGTCGTACAGTTGCAGGGGCTCTGGCGCATGGTGCCCAAGGGCGAACGGGAAACCGAGGTCACCTATGAAATGCAAGCCGATCCGGCCGGCGATATCCCCGCCTGGCTGGCCAACCGGTTCGTTATCGACGCGCCGATGATCACCCTCATGACCCTGCGCGCCGTGGCCGAGCGCCAGGGCATTCATGATCCCGACGACAACAGCCACCCCATTCAGTAATTGAATACCACGAATTCCAACATTTAATTTGTGGATGCCTTGCGATGCTCATACTGTAGAGCGGCAAGCCCCGGTCGACCGGCCGTTCCAGCCGATCCCGGGGACACAACAACAAACACCCCCCGCGAGACTCCCCATGTCGAAATCCTATTTCGCTCCCCACGGCGGACACCCGGCCCAGACCGAGTTGCTGACCGACCGTGCGATGTTCACCGAAGCCTATGCCGTGATCCCGAAAGGCGTGATGCGTGACATCGTCACCAGCCACCTGCCGTTCTGGGACAAGATGCGCATGTGGGTCATCGCCCGCCCGCTGTCCGGTTTCGCCGAAACCTTCTCCCAGTACATCGTCGAAGTAGCGCCGGAAGGCGGCAGCGAGCGTCCTGAGCTGGACAAGAACGCCGAAGCGGTACTGTTCGTCGTCGAAGGTGAAGTCGATATCACCCTGCAAGGCAAGAACTACACCCTGAAGCCGGGCGGCTACGCGTTCATCCCGCCAGCCGCCGAGTGGAGCCTGCGCAACAACAGCAGCGCCAACGTCACCTTCCACTGGATCCGCAAGCACTACGAAGCCGTGGAAGGCCTGCCGCATCCGGAAGCCTTCGTCACCAACGAACAGGACATCACCCCGATCCCGATGCCTGGCACCGACGGCGCCTGGGTTACCACCCGCTTCGTCGACATGGCCGACATGCGCCATGACATGCACGTCAACATCGTCACCTTCCAGCCGGGCGGCGTGATTCCGTTCGCTGAAACCCACGTCATGGAACACGGCCTGTACGTGCTGGAAGGCAAGGCGGTCTACCGCCTGAACCAGGACTGGGTCGAAGTGGAAGCCGGCGACTTCATGTGGCTGCGCGCCTTCTGCCCGCAGGCCTGCTACTCCGGTGGCCCTGGCCCGTTCCGCTACCTGCTGTACAAGGATGTGAACCGCAACGTGCACCTGACGCTGAATCCGAAGCGTTGAGTGGTGTTGGGCTAGCAGCCTGAATGAAAAAGCCCGCCGGTGGATGGCGGGCTTTTTTGTGCCTGCTGTTCCTCAAAGTCACACTTGCTTGGCCAGTACTTAAAGACCAAAATAGCGACCAAATTTGAGGGCCAAAATATGCAAAACATTCTGGCGGACGTGGCAGTCAGCGTATCCGAGTTGAAAAAGAATCCATCCGGCGTGCTGGCCGGCGCTGCGGGCATGCCGGTCGCGGTGCTCAATCACAACCGTGTCATGGGTTACATGGTGCCAGCAGCGTTGTACGAATCGATGATGGAGCGGCTGGAAGATCTGGAACTGGTGGAGATTGCCAAGGCGCGCGCCAGCGAAACCCCAGTACCGGTTGATCTCGATGACTTATAAGCTCGAATTTCTTCCCTCCGCCCTGAAAGAATGGGAAAAGCTTGGTCACACGGTACGCGAGCAGATCAAGAAAAAACTCCGAGAACGCCTCCAGTCTCCAAGGGTTCAAGCCGATGCCCTGCGAGAGATGCCAAGTCACTACAAGATCAAACTGAAGACTTCCGGCTATCGCCTGGTTTATCGGGTCGAGGACGAGCGAGTGGTCGTTGTAGTGGTTTCAGTCGGGAAACGAGAGCGCGGTGCCGCCTACCAATCAGCCAGGAAGCGCTGACACTGGTAGCTCGATGAGTCGGGAGCAATGCGCATTCTTCACTCCTGATCCAACAACCCCGCCAACACCCCGCCCAATGCCTTCACCATCGGCTGCGCCGTCGGCCGGTGCAGTACCACGATCTCGTAGCTGTCCACCGTCGGCAGCCCGTCCTGCTCACCCAATACCCGATGATCAGCAGTCACCGCCCGCGGCGGCAGCAGGCTGATGCCCATGCCGTCCGCCACCGCTGCCTGGATCCCGCTGAGGCTGGAACTGGTAAAGGCTATCCGCCAACGTCGGCCCAGCCCTTCCACGGCGCTGATGATCTCGTCGCGGTACAGGCCACGCGGGGGGAAGGTCACCAGCGGGATCGGGTCCAGGGCCAGGGCCGGATTGTTGGTGCTGTCGATCCAGGCCAGTTCCTCCGCCCAGCTCGCCACTCCTTCGCGGCCATTGCGTCGCTGTTTCAGCAGGACCAGGTCCAGTTCGCCGTTGTCGTAGCTCTGCGCGATATCCCGGCACAGGCCGCTGGTGACCTCCAGCTTGACCTCGGGGTGCTTGCGGTTGAAGGCGGACAAGGCGTTGGTGGTGCGGCCACCGACGAAGTCTTCCGGCACGCCAAGACGCACGGTGACGCCTACGGTAGCGCCAGCAAGGGCCTCCAGCATCTGGTCGTTCAGCGCCAGCATATGGCGGGCGTAGCCGAGCAGGGTCTGGCCGGCATCGGTGGGCAGCACCTCGCGGTTGCCGCGTTCGAGCAGGCGGTGGCCGACCATGTCTTCCAGGCGACGAACCTTCTGGCTGATGGTGGATTGCGTGGAGTGCAAGCGCGAGGCGGCAGTGGTGAAACTGCCGCAGTCGGCGACCACGACGATGGCCCGCAGCAGGTCGAGGTCGAAGAGGGTTCTAGTGGATTTTGGAATGAGAGACATGGGGGTATTCAAGGATTGAATGACCCTGGGGTTTTAGCACGCCGTCAAGCGGGGAACAACGTGCCAATCTCGTGCCTCAGACGACCGCCGTGCCCTGCAGGAACAGATGGCGCTCCATTTCCCGCCGCTTGACCATCTGGATATCCGGGCGCCCACGCACCTGTATCCATTTGGAAAACTCCGCCGCCGCCCGCTCGAACTCACCCGCGTTGACGTGGCGGATCAGGATCGAACTGCGAATGCGCGCCAGCCCGTAGTCGAAGATCAGCAGCAACAGCGCGTCCCATTGCCCTTGGCTCACGGGGCGCTCCAGCATGCTGGCCAGATGGGTTTCGTAGCGAGCGATCTCGTATTCGAGTTTCGCCTCGGCCTCGGCCTGGGTGATCTCCATGCCCTCCTGCACATCGCCATAGTGGGCAAAGCCGATAAACCAGAGGCCAGCGGGATCCTGGCGGGCCTTGAGGGTCAGTCCGTTACGGCGTTTCATCAGGTCCAGGCCTGTCGGGGACAGTCGCATATGCCAGCTCCTTGCAGAAAAGTGAGAGACAAACTTGCCCAAGACTACTTCAGTCGCCACCCGGCGTGATAGCACTAAGCCGCTACTTAACGCCGCACTTGAGGGTGCTTCAGAAACGCACCTTCACCCCGACATAACCGGTCCGCCCCGGTGCCGGCTCGTAATAGCGCCCGCCACTGTCATTGATCCGCAGGTTGTCGTAGTAACGGCGGTCGGTGAGGTTATCCAGCCCGGCATAGGGTTCGATGTTTTCCGCCCAGCCCTTGAGCTGGATACCGGCGCGCAGGTTGAGCACGGCGTAACCGGCGACCCGCGCGGTGTTGCCGCTGTCGGCGTACTGGCGGTCGTACACCGAGGTGTTGATGCGTGCGTACCAGTTGTCGCGGCTGTAGGAGACTTCGCCAAACAGGCTTTGCACCGGGATACCGGGCAGGCGCTTGCCGTCGGCATTTTCGAAACTGCGGTAGCTGTAGTCGTTGAGGCTGTAGGCGCTGCTGACCTGCCAGTGTTCGTCGGGCTGCCAGCGGGCGCTGAGCTCCAGGCCGTCGCGGCGGGTGGAGCCGGCATTACGGTAGAAGGTACGGCCATCGACGTAAGGCACCAGTTCGTCGCGGGTGTCGATGCGGTAGAGCACGGCTTCGTAGCGCCACTGGGCGGTTTCGCCCTTGAAGCCGATTTCCTGGTTGAGCGCCTCTGCCGGCTCCAGGCTGCTGTTGAAGCCGCCGCCGTTGGGATTAGCCAGTTCACTGACGGTCGGTGTCTCGAAGGACGTAGCGACACGCGCATAGATCGTGTGGGAAGGATCCAGGCGATAGCTGAGGCCGGCGCTGTAGTTGAGATCGCGCAGGTTGCGCTTGCCGGAGTCATCGCCGTCACGCAGGTAGCGGTCATCGACACTCAGGCGCACGGTGTCGTGGCGCAGGCCGAGGCTGAGCAGCCAGTTCTCGCCGAGCTCGGTCTGGTTTTCCACGAACAGGCCAAGGCTGCGGGCCTCTTCGCGCTGGCGCGAGGTCAGCGCGCCCTTCTCGCCACCGACGATGTTGTTGTTGCGATCGCGGTCGTCGCGCAGGGATTCGAGATCACCGCCGAAGGTGAGCTTGTGCTTGAGGCCGAACCAGTCGGCGACATGGGTGTAGTTGGCGCCAACACCGGCGAACAGGCGTTCGTAACTGGTCTGGCCGTTGGCTGCGAGCGGCAGGCGATTCTCGAAGTCGCGTTGACCGATGTAGCTGCGGATCTGGTAGGAGTCCTCCCCCACTGGCTGGCCATCCCAGACCAGCGACAGGCGCTGTTGCCTGATGCGCTCGTCGGAATCGAAGCTCAGGCTTTGCGGACGCGCCTGATTGCGATCCGCACGCACTTGGCCAAGGGTCAGTCCACCCGGGTCCTCCGAACGGTTGTCGAGCGCGTGCAGGGTCAGCGCCAGGCGACCGGTGTCGCCCCACCAGCGCAGCTTGCCGGTGAGGTTGTTGGCCTCGCTGGTGGCGTGCTGGCGATAGCCCTCGGACTGGGTCGAGCTGACGGCCATCAGCGCGCCGAAATTGCCCTCGGTGCCGCTGGCCTCGACGCTCTGCCGACGGAAGCCGTAGCTGCCGGCACTGATATCGGCGGAGACGCCGGGATGGTCGCCCGGCTCGCGGGTTTCGATCGCCAGTACCCCGCCGGCGCCGTTGCCGTAGAGAACTGCCGCCGGGCCGCGCAGGACTTCCATGCGCTCGACCAGGCCCAGGTCGAAGCCGTCCAGTTCGGTCTGGCCATCGGGCATGGTCAGCGGCACGCCATCCACCAGCACACGAATGCCACGCACCCCGAAGCTGGAACGTGAACCGAAACCACGGATCGCCGGACGCAGTCCCTGGGCAGCGTTGTAGCGGCTCTGCACCACCACCCCCGGGACCGTGGACAGCAGGTTGCCGAGGGTCAGCGCCTGTTCGCCGCGGCTGTCGTTGGCATCGACCACGCTGGCGGAGAGTGCGGCCTGGGCCCACTCATCACCGCTGCGGGTGGCGCTGACGATCACGGGGTCGATTTCCGCAGGGCTGTCGGCGAGGGCGGCAGTGGAGGTCAGCAACAGGGCGCCAAGGGCTGCGCGGCGGTGGGCGGCGCGTTGCCGCTGGCTGTTTGGCATGAGTCGTTCCGTCAAGTGGTGCCAGGGGAGAGGCTGGCTGAGTGGACCATAAACAAGCGGGTGGGCATAGGACTATCAGGCTTGGGGCCGGGGTTTGCGGTACTTGGGGCGGGGGTCGAAAGTAGGAGTGGCAGGGGATTAGGGGACCGCTTTGCGGTCCTTTCGCGGGCAAGCCACGCTCCTACATGTGATTACGTTGTTTCTGTAGGAGCGTGGCTTGCCCGCGATAGGCACTCAATAGAAATACGCCAGCCTGAACTGCAGCGAGTTGTCGATCTTCACCCCCTCGCGCACCGAAGTGTCGTGCATCACCTGCCCCATCACCTGCAGTTGCTTGTTGACCATGGTCGCCACGGTGAAACCGACGGTGCCGTTGTCACGGCTGGTCGCCAGGGTCACCCCGTCGAGGGTTTCACGCCCGCCCCAGTTGTGCCGGTAGCTGATGGCCGCGTAGGTGTCCTGGGTGAAGTTGTAGCGCAGGTGGTTGTGCAGTTGCAGCAACGTGTCCTTCTTGGCGTCGGTCGAGCGCTGGTCCTGGTAGAACTCGGCCTCGGCGATGACATCCCAGGTGATGCGGTCGGTCAGGCCCTTGATGTAGCCAACCTGGAAGTCCACCGCCCAGCGGTTGTTGCTGAGGGCAAAGCCCTCGTTCTTGTCGCTGCCGGTGGGCGCGGTGAAGAACACCGACCAGCCCAGGTGCTCGTTGCGTTCGAGGTCGCCGATGGTCCACAGGGTGCCGCCGAAGGTGATGTCGCCAAGGCCGGAGTTCTTGGTATGGCTGGCGCCGATGTCCTGCTGGCCGAAGGGGATGACGATCTGCGGGTCCCAGGTGTAGCCGGTGCCGAAGAAGTCGGTGAAGTGGATCAGACGCAGGACGCCCACGGTCATGTCCAAGTCGAGGTCGTCGGCGACTTTCTTGCCGCCGGAGTAGACCTTGTCGCCCCGCGGATTCTGCTGGTACAGCACCACCACGTCGGTGCCCTTGGGCAGAGCGGTGTAGTCACCGGGGTCGGGCTTGACGTCGGCCTGGGCCAAGACGGAAACACCTGACAGAGCGAGGCCGGCCGCCAGGGCCGCAGCATTGATGGTCTTCATGGTGAACTCTCGTTGTTGTTTTTATTGGCGTGCAGAGCCCCGGACGGCCCCGTTTCCGGGGTCGCCTGGGTGATATGGAAAAGTCGGACTCAGTTGGCGGCGTGGGCCTTCAGATCGGCCTGAAGGTCATGGGTACGCTTGACCAGGTACTGACGGATCAGCTCCATGTCCTCCGGCTTGAGGATGTCGGAGAAGTTGGGCATACCGCGGTAGATCAGCGCGCCGCTGACAAAGGCCGGGAAGGCTTCGTGCTTCGCCTTGGTCAGGTAGCGCAAGTCGGGGACTACACCGCCTGCGACGGCGTTCAGACCATGGCAACCGGCGCACAGGCCGTTGAACATGTTGCGCGCCTGGACCAGTTGCTCGGGGCTGGCGCTCAGCTTCAGCTCGACATTGGGGAACACCGGCGCCTGCTTCGGTGGCGGCAGTTCACCCTTGGCGCCCAGCTTGAAGGCGATGATCCGCGACTCGGATTGCACCTTGGCCTTGTTGGTCAGCGAGCCGGTCAGCAGCGGCAGAATCCCGCCCCAGCCTACGGAAAAGGCCACGTACTGGTCCTTGCCCACGGTGTAGGTGATCGGCCCGGCCATTACCCCTGAGTTGGCCCGGTGCTCCCAGAGCTTCTCGCCCTTGTCGGCGCTGTAGGCCACCACCCGGCCGTCTGCGGTGCCCTGGAACACCAGGTTGCCGGCGGTGCTCAAGGTGCCGCCGTTGCCGGCACTGGCGTATTCCTGTTTCCAGGCCGGGGCCTGCTTGACCGGGTCCCAGGCGATCAGCTCGCCGGTCCAGGCATCGCGGATCTGCTTGAAGGTCTTCGGATCTTCCGGCAGGTCCGGTACGTCCAGGCCGAAGTTGAGCACCGATTTGTTCGGGAAGAACATCGGCTCCTTCGCCGCCTTCAGCTCGGCCAGGGTGTGCTGGGCCGGGATGTAGACGTAGCCGGTCTTCGGGCTGTAGGACATCGGGTGCCAGTTGTGACCACCGAGGAAGCTTGGCTGTACGACCTTGGGTTCCTTCGAGTAGTCCGCGGCGCCGGTCAGCACCGGACGCCCGGTTTTCAGGTCGATCTCGCTGGCCCAGTTCACCGGCACGTAATTCTTCGCCGACAGCAGCTTGCCGTTGGTGCGGTCGAGCACGTAGAAGAAGCCGTTCTTCGGTGCCTGCATCAACACCTTGCGCACCTGGCCGTCGACCTTGATGTCGGCGAGGATCATGTGCTGGGTCGCGGTGTAGTCCCAGCGGTCCTGCGGGGTGACCTGGTAGTGCCAGACGTACTCGCCGGTGTCCGGGCGCAGGGCCAGGATCGACGAGACGAACAGGTTGTCGCCCTTGCCCTGGCTGCGGAACTGGTAGTTCCACGGCGAACCGTTGCCGGTGCCGATGTACAGCAGGTCCAGCTCCGGGTCGTAGGCCATGGAGTCCCAGGCGGTGCCGCCGCCGCCCCACTTGACCCAGCCGTCGCCGGTCCAGGTCTTCAGGGCCATGGCCATGGCCGGGTTTTCCGGCGGCAGTTTCGGATCGCCCGGCACGGTGTAGAAGCGCCAGGCTTCCTTGCCGGTCTCGGCGTCGTAGGCGGTGACATAGCCACGCACGCCGAACTCGGCGCCGCCGTTGCCGATCAGCACCTTGCCCTTGACGATGCGCGGGGCGCCGGTGATCGAGTAGCTCTTGCTGCGGTCGATCACCGTATCCACCGACCACACCGGCTTGCCGGTAGCCGCATCGAGGGCGATCAGCCGGCCGTCGAAACTGCCGACGTAGACCTTGCCGTTCCACACCGCCACGCCGCGGTTGACCGGGCCGCAGCAGCCCTGGCTGAGGTTCTCCGGTGGCACGTCGGGGTCGTATTTCCACAGCAGTTCGCCGGTGGCGGCATTCATCGCGTAGACGATGCTGAAGGCGCCGGTGGTGTACATCACCCCGTCGACCACGATGGGCGTGGCTTCGGTGCCGCTGTCGATGTCCAGGCGGGTGGTCCAGGCCATGCCGAGCTGGCTGACGTTCTTGTCGTTCACCGCGTCCAGCGGGCTGTAGCGCTGCTCGTCGTAGGTACGCCCGTGGCTCATCCAGTTGCCGGGATCGAGGTTGGCGTTGGTCAGGCGTTTGGCGTCGACCTGGGCAGGTGCGGCAGGCGGATTGTCGGCGGCGGTGGCAGGCAGGGTCGACAGCAGCAAGGGCAACCCTGCCAGCAGAAAGAGGCTTTTCATGTGTTTCGGACTCCAGCGACACATTTATTGTTGTTATGCGCCCGCGGGACAGGCTCCCCCGCGGGTCACGCAATAGCAGGATTGGCGCTACGTAGGGGTATTAGAAGTTTTGCCGGAGGGCGGCGCTTGACTGTCACCGCCAATGCAGTTGGCATTTTTTGCCAGTACTCAGGGCTGGAAGGCGTGGGCCCGGTAGTCGCGCGGGGAAACCTCGAACTGGCGCTTGAATGCCCGGCTGAAATGGGCGACGTCGACAAAGCCCCACTTGAAGGCGATCTGGGTGATCGACTGGCTGCGCAGGGTATGGCAGCACAGGTCATGAGCCACCTTGCTCAGGCGGGTGCGCAGGATGTAGCGCGAGACGCTCTCGCCATGTTCTTCGAACAAGCGGTAGAGGCTGCGCACCGAGGTGTGCAACTGATCCGCCAGGTAGGCAGGACCGAGATCGACATCCTGCAGCGACTCATCCACCAGGCGCAGCGCGGTGGCGAACAGGCTGTTGCTTTCCAGCAGATGCCCCTCGCCCTGCACCTGCCCGGACATCGCCGGCAGCACCAGGGACACCAGCGCATTCTGGATCGCCTGGCCGTCATCGCCATTGGCCGCGCCATCGCCGAGCATGCCGATCGACTGCACCAGCGAACGCACCATGCAGCTCGACACGTTGTTGCGCGGCAGCTTGCCGAACAGGTTATCGCCCTTGAACTGGCGGGTGACGATGTCGCGGGAGAGGTGCACGGAGATGTTCTCGACCAAGCCCAGCGGCTCGATCTCGAACAGCCGCGCCGAGTCCACCAGGGCGATGTCCTCCGGGCCCAGCTCGACTTCCATGCCCGCCTGGCGAATGCGCTGGCGGCCGCTGCGCTGATAGATGAGGAAGCAATGACTGTCGTCGCTGTCGACACCGATCAGTTCGCGACTGATCAGGCGGGCATTGGTGCGGATATGGGCGGTGTCCAGGGCGCCGATGGTCTGGCTGTGGATCTCGCCGATGAAATGACGGGTGAGGCTGGACGGCAAGGTACTGAAGTTGCCGCAGATGCTGCGCAGCGACTGACACCAGCGCTCGAATCCGACCTGCTCGCTCGATGACAGGAACATGGCGTCCTCCGGTTTTATTATTTTATTAACATATTATCTAGTTTCGAGGAGATCAAGCTCAGTTGCGATACCAATTCCAGACTACAACATAAATTAAAGTATCAAAACACACTATCTGCAGGTAATCACCGGACACCCAATCATTCTTTCGGATGCATGAGCGCTTTTCTGGATAGAAAAACCCTGACACACTATTTGCTAATAATTCTCATAAGCACTTTGTTTAGCAATCAGGAGTCAGGCATGTCGTCCCCCGCTCTACCTCGGTACCTCCGCCCGTCACTCAGCCTGCTGGCCGCCGCCGTGTGCATGGCCAGCATGAGCTCCGCCCTTGCCGATGATGGCGAGCAGGCCCAGCAGAAGAGCTCCCCTGCCCCGCTTGAACTGGGCGCCACGGAGATCACCAACTCGCAGCTGGGCAGCACCACCGAGGGCAGCGCGTCCTACACCACCGGCGCCATGTCCACCGCCACCAAGCTGCCGATGACCATGCGCGAGACGCCCCAGGCGGTCACCGTGATGACCCGTCAGCGCATGGACGACCAGGCGATGACCAGCATCAACGACGTGGTCAAGTACACCCCCGGCCTGTTCCTCAGCCAGTCCAGCGGACCCGGCCGGCAGACCTACACCTCCCGCGGCTTCGATATCGACAACCTGATGTACGACGGCATCCCCAGCACCTACCAGGGCTGGACCGTCGGCGCACAACCGAACCTGGCGATGTTCGACCGGGTCGAGATCGTCCGTGGCGCCACTGGCCTGGTCACTGGTGCCGGCAATCCGTCGGCGGCGATCAACCTGGTGCGCAAGCGCCCGCTGGCGGAACAGAAGGTCACCCTGACCGGTGCTGCCGGCAGCTGGGACGACTACCGCGGCGAGGTCGATGCCTCCAGCCCGCTCAACGCCAGTGGCACCCTGCGCGGCCGGGTGGTGACGTCCTACCGCGATAGCAACAGCTTCGTCGATGGTGGCGAGGAGACCCACGGCCTGTTCTACGCCATCACCGAGGCCGACCTGAGCGACGACACCACCCTGTCCCTGGGCTTCTCGCACCAGAAGGACAAGAACAACTATTTCTGGGGCGCCTCGATGGTCGGCCTCGACGGCCATCACCTGGACCTGCCGCGCTCGTACAACCCGGGCACCGACTGGGAAGACAAGGACCAGGAGATCAACACGGTATTCGCCGAGGTCCGCCAGCGCCTGGCCAACGACTGGAAACTCCAGGTCAACGCCACCTACACCGAACAGAACGCCCTGTTCTCCGGCTCCTACCAATCGCGCTGGGCCTCCGACCAGAGCCTGGCCCGCACCGTCTACCAGTCCGCCCATGACGAAGACCAGGCGGGCATCGACGGGTTCGTCAGCGGTCCCTTCGACGCCTTCGGCCGCACCCATGAACTGGTGGTCGGCGCCAGCAAGCGCATCTACGACATGACCACCCACAACTACAGCCCGTACGACACCAACTGGCCGCTCGATGCCGGCAAGCCGGACTTCGTGCACACCGGCAACAGCCGCACGGTGACCAACCAGGAAGGCGTGTACATGACCACCCGCCTGAGCCTGGCCGACCCGCTCAAGCTGATCCTCGGCAGCCGCCTGGACTGGTACGACTACGACGACAAGGACAGCAGCGAGGCGGACTACAAGGTGACCCGCAACGTCACCCGCTATACCGGCCTGATCTACGACCTGGACGACCACCACTCGGTCTATGTCAGCTTCAGCGACATCTTCAATCCACAGGCCTACAAGAACGCCTCCGGCAGCCCGCTCAAGCCGGTGGAAGGCAAGAACTACGAGGTCGGGATCAAGGGCGAGTACTTCGACGGCGCGCTCAACGCCAGCGTCGCGCTGTTCCGCGTCGACCAGGAAAACCGTGCGGTTTCGCTGACCGATGTGTCCGGCTGCGTCGACCCGACCAACTGCTACGCCGCCTCCGGCGAAGTGCGCAGCCAGGGTATCGACATGGAGCTGCAAGGCGCCCTGACCCGCAACTGGCAGGTCGGTGCCGGCTACACCTATGCCCGCACCCACTACGTCAAGGATGACGCCAACCCGCAGAACGAGAGCCAGCGCTTCACCACCGACAACCCCGAGCACCTGTTCAAGCTGTCCACGGTGTACCGCTTCGAAGGTCCGCTGGAAAAACTGCGGGTGGGTGGCAACGTCTACTGGCAGAGCCGCATGTACAACGACATTTCCACCGCCAGCGGCGGCTACCGTCTTGAACAAGGCGCCTATGCGGTCACCGATCTGATGGCTGGCTACCAACTGACCCGCAATCTTGACCTGCAGCTCAACGCCAACAATATCTTCGATCGCAAGTACTACTCGTCCATCTCCAACTCGGTGCTCTACGGTGGCGACACCTACGGCTCGCCACGCAACATGATGGTCACGGCCAAGTACAGCTTCTGACGCTGCAACTGCGCAGGGACGCGCATTCCTCCCTCCTCGCGACACCCCGGCCTTGGCGCCAGCCCTCCCCAGCGACTATCTTAGGTCGCGTACCGTGACCCCATAACAAGACCGCCGTGCCTGCCGTTGCGCAGTCGCACGCCACACGGAGCCGTTCATGACCCGGCATAGCGCGCAGCCCCAAGCCAGCGAACTGGCAGCCTTCGTCAACGAGCATTTTCCCGAGCGACGGATCCGTCCGGACGGGGTGATCGCCCAGTCCTGGTACCGCAGCGTCATGCAGCATCGTCTCGACCCTGCGACCACCGCCCGCCTGGATATCCTCTGCGCCGACGATATCCGCCAGCACCAGCAGCGCCATCAGGAGTACCTCGATATCGCCAGCCAGGGCGTCAGCGGCCTGGCCCGACGCGTGGTGCCGGCCGGCTTCGCGGTGCTGCTCAGCGATGCCCAGGGCATCACCCTCGACGCCCGCCTGCCCCCCACCCACACGCCGTACATCCGTTCGGGACTGGTGGTCGGCTCGCGCTGGGACGAGTCCATCGCCGGCACCAACGGCATCGGCACCACCCTCGCCGCCGCCGAGCCGCTGATCATCCACCGCGAAGAACACTTCCTCGACGCCAATGCCCGCCTGAGCTGTTCCGTGGCGCCGATCTTCGACGCCCAAGGCCTATTGCAGGGCTGCCTGAACGCCACCTGCCTGAACAGCGACGGCCCCAAGCAAAGCCAGTACCTGACCCTGCAACTGGTGATCCTCTATGCCCGCCTGATCGAGAACGCGCATTTCCGCCAGAGCTACCGCGACCGCCTGACCCTGTCGCTCAAGCCCATCGACGAAATCGCCGACCTGGCCAATGAACAACTGCTGGCCCTGGATGACAGTGGCCGGGTGATCGGTGCCAACCGCGCGGCCTTCGTCGCCCATGGGCAGCGCCTGCTGGGCAGCCTGATCGATCAGTGGCTGCCGATGGGTGTCGATGAATTGCTGCGCCTGACCAATGGCGGTGCCCGTGGCCTGCGCCTGCGCGCGCGGCAGGATGAAAGCCTGCTCGACCTGAGCCTGCGCATTCCCTCGGACCGGCATCGCGTGGCACCTGCGCCAGCCAAGGCACAGCCACCCCGTCACCCCGACCTGGAGCGCCTGGCCGGGGCCGACCCGGCGCTGCAACAGGCCGTGCGGCGCTTGCGCAAGGTGATCGACAAGGACATCGCCATTCTTATCACCGGCGAAACCGGCACCGGCAAGGAGGCGTTCGCCCGGGCCATCCACCAGGCCAGCGCGCGGCGCACCGGCCCCTTCGTCGCGCTCAATTGCGCGGCGATTCCGGAGAGCCTGATCGAGAGCGAACTGTTCGGCTATCGCGGCGGCAGCTTTACCGGCGCCGAGAAAAAAGGCCTGAAGGGCAAGCTGGAACTGGCCAATGGCGGCACGCTGTTCCTCGACGAGATCGGTGATATGCCGGCCCATCTGCAAACCCGGCTGCTGCGGGTGCTGGCCGAACGGGAGATTTCCCCGCTGGGGGCCCAGGCGCCGGTAGCCCTGGATATCCAGGTGATCTGCGCCACCCACCAGGACCTGCCGGGCATGCTGCGCGACAAGGGCTTTCGTGAAGACCTGTTCTATCGCCTCAACGGCATGAACCTGCGCCTGCCGCCGCTGCGCGAGCGCAGCGACCGCGAGCAACTGATCCAGCAACTGCTCGATGCCCAGGCCCAGGGCCTGCACCTCAGCGCCGAGGCCCGCCAATGCCTGCTCGATGCGCCCTGGCCGGGCAATATCCGCCAGTTGCTCAATGCCCTGCGCTATGCGGTGGCCCTGGCCGAAGATGGCTGTATCGATATGGATTGCCTGCCGGAGGAACTGCGCCACGGCATGCTTGCTCCCGCGCCTTCAGGCAGCGATTCGCAAGGCTCGGACCTGCAGTCAGTACTGCGCCGGCATCGGTGGAATATCAGTGCGGCAGCAGCCGAGCTGGGTGTGGCCCGCTCGACGCTGTATCGGCAGATGAAAAAGCAGGGGTTGGTGCAGCCGAATGACCGGCTTTGAGCCTGGCACGAACCTGCTGGCCTCATCGCTGCATAGGTATCTACACACCTCAATCTGGTGCAACACGGACCCTGTGGGAGCGGCTGTTAGCCGGGACGCCGGACCGCGCGATCGGCGGCGAAGCCGTCGTAAAACCTAAGTCCCAGATCTGTCTGACACACCGAGAACACAGGTTTTATGGCCGCTTTGCGGCCAATCGCGGCTAACAGCCGCTCCCACAGGTATGCGGCGACCTGTCGTTTTGTGGTTGATCTGAAATTGTGTAGATACCCATGCTCATCGCTGGCAAGCCAGCTCCCACAGGGTCCGTGTCGTCAGCCCTGGATGTACACCACATGACTATGGGTGTACTCGTACAACCCATGCTTGCCATCGGCCCCGCCGATCCCCGACTTGCGCGTCCCGGCATGAAAGCCCTGCATGGCTTCGAAGTTCTCGCGGTTGATGTAGGTCTCGCCGAAGTCCAGCGCCCGGGTGGCATGTAGCGCGGCGTTCAGGTCGCGGGTGTAGATCGATGAGGTCAGGCCGTATTCGCTGTCGTTGGCCAGGGCAATCGCCTCGTCCAGGTCATCGACGATCTGGATCGGCAGCACCGGGCCGAAGATCTCCTTGCGCATGATTTCCATATCCGCCCTGCACCCCGCCAGCACCGTCGGCTGGTAGTGGAAGCCCTGGCCAAGGTCGGCCACCGCGCCGCCGGTTATCACCTGCGCGCCCTCCCCGCTGGCGGTACGCACCATCCGCGCCACCTTGTCCAATGCTGCGCGGTTGATCAGCGGCCCCATGTCCAGCCCGGTCTCGGCCAGGGGATCACCATAACGGGTGGCGGCCATGGACGCGGCGATGCGCTCGATAAAGGCATCGGCCACCTTGCGCTCGACATACACCCGCTCGGCGCAGTTGCACACCTGCCCGGTGTTGATCACCCGCGAGGCGGTAATCGCCTTCACCGCCAGGTCGAGGTCGGCATCGGCGAGGACGATGGCCGGCGCCTTGCCGCCCAGTTCCAGGTTGAGCTTGGTGATGTTAGGCGCCGCCGCGGCCATGATCCGCGAACCGGTGTCGACGCTGCCGGTGAAGCTGATCAGGTCGATGCCCGGGTGGCTGGTCAGCGCGCTGCCGACCGTGGCCCCGGTGCCGCAGACCACGTTGAACACCCCGGCAGGCAGGTCGGTCTCGGCCACCAGGCGAGCGAATTCGAAGCAGTTGATCGGGGTTTCTTCACTGGGCTTGATCACGATGGTGTTGCCGGTCAGCAAGGCCGGCGCCATCTTCCGCGCGATGAGGAAGAACGGGAAGTTCCACGGCAGGATCCCGGCCACCACGCCAAGGGGTTTGCGCAGCAGGAAGATGCTTTCGCCAGGGCGATCGCTGCTCAGCACTTCGCCTTCCAGGCGCCGCGCCCACTCGGCCATGTAGTCGAGGTAATCGGCGGTGAAATTCACCTCGACCCGGGCCAGCTCCAGCACCTTGCCCTGTTCGGCGGTGATCACCCGCGCCAGGCGCTCGGCCTGTTCGCGCACCTTGCCGGCAATCGTGCGCAGATAGCCGGCACGCTCGATGGCCGGCCGGGCGGCCCAGGCTTTCTGCGCCTGGCGCGCGGCGGCGATGGCCTGCTCGACCTGGTCGCTACTGCCTTCGGGTACGCGCCCGAGCAACTCGCCGTTGGCCGGGTTATGCACCTCGATATGCTGCTCGCCGGCAACGAAGGCATTGCCGATGTAGTTCTGGTAGGTGGTGACACTCATTTGTTCTCTCTCCATGTCGGTCGCTGGCTTATTGCTTGGCACTGAACTGTTTCCACGCCTCGCCCTCGTCCTGCAGGTCGTGGGCGCGCTTGATCAGGTACTGGTGAATCTGATCGACCTGCTCGGGGGTGAAGGCATCGGCGAAGGACGGCATGCCATCGGGCACGCGACCGCCGAACAGAATGCCGAGGAACATCTGGTGTTTTTCCGCCGTCAGCTTGCGCAGGTCGGGCAGCACGCCACCGCTGACCGCATGGATGCCGTGGCACTGCGAGCAGTAGCCGTCATACAGCTTGGCGCCGGCTTCGATGGCAGCGGTGTCGGTGCTCAGGGGTGGTGGCTTGGGGGTGTCGGGACGCGGTGCCGGCTCTTGCAGCTTGGCGGTGCCGCCGATCTTGTAGGTCAGCACCTGGGAGAACGGCTGCACCCCGGCACGCAGCGACAGCGCCCCGGCGAAGGTGGAAAACGCCCCGCCCCAGCCGGCCATGAAGGTCACGTACTGCTCGCCATCGACGCTGTAGCTGATCGGTGCGGCCATCACTCCGCTGGCGGCCGGTTGCTCCCAGAGTTTTTTGCCCGTGTCGGCGGCATAGGCGATGACCCGGCCATCGGCACTGCCTTCGAACACCAGGTTGCCGGCGGTGCTCAAGGTGCCGCCGTTGAAGATGGTCACGTAGGGCACTTCCCAGGCCGGCTGCTGCTTGACCGGGTCCCAGGCGATGAGCTTGCCGGACCAGCCCTTGGCCATTTCCAGGAGTCCGTCGACGTTCTCCGGCATCATCCCGGTGCGCAGGCCCAGCTGGTACATGCTCTTGAACGGGTTGCGCTTGGGCGCCTCGGGAATGTGCTCGTAGTAGGCCGACATGATATGGGCCGGGATATACACCAGGCCGGTATTGGGGTTGTACGACATGGGTTGCCAGTCGTGGGCGCCCCAGAATGCCGGGGTCACCAGCTTGCGCTTGCCGTCCTTCCAGTAGGCGGCCCCTTCGTCGTCGAAGATCGGCCGCCCGGTCTTCATGTCCATGCCCTTGGTCCAGCTTTGCGGGACGATGCCCTTGGCTGACAGCAGCTCACCGGTGGCCCGGTCGATGACGTAGAAGAAGCCGTTCTTCGGCGCCTGCATCAGTACCTTGCGCGGTTTGCCGTCGATGGGCAGCTCGGCGAGGATCATGTGCTGGGTCGCGGTGTAGTCCCAGGCGTCGCCGGGGGTGGTCTGGTAGTGCCAGACGTACTCGCCGGTATCGGCATTGACCGCGACGATGGAGGACAGGAACAGGTTGTCGCCCTTGGCCTGGCTGCGCCATTTCGGGTCCCACATCGAGCCGTTGCCGACGCCGATGTACAGCAGGTTCAGCTCCGGGTCGAAGGCGAACGAGTCCCAGGCCGTACCGCCACCGCCCTGCTCGACGAAGGCATCGCCGTGCCAGGTCTTGGCGGCGATCTCCATGCCCTTGCCTTCCGGCGGCAGCTTGGGATCGCCCGGCACGGTGTAGAAGCGCCAGGCCTGCTTGCCGGTCTCGGCGTCGTAGGCGGTGACATAGCCACGCACGCCGAACTCGGCGCCGCCATTGCCGATCACCACCTTGCCGTTGACCACCCGTGGCGCACCGGTGATGGTGTAGCTGCGCTTGTGGTCGGCGCGGGTATCCACCGACCAGGCGCGCTGGCCGGTCTTGGCGTCGATGGCTTCCAGGCGACCGTCGAGCACGCCGACATAGACCTTGCCCTTCCACACCGCCACCCCGCGGTTGACCGCATCGCAGCAGGCCTCGCCGGCGCGGTTGCGGTCCGATTGCGGATCGTATTTCCAGATCAGCTTGCCGTTGCGCGCGTCCAGCGCGTAGACCACGGAGAACGGCCCGGTGGTGTACATCACCCCGTCCACCACGATCGGCGTGGCTTCCACGCCGCGGTCGAGGTCGAGCTTGTAGCTCCAGGCCAGGCCGAGCTGGCCGACGTTCTGGTCGCTGATCTGCTTGAGCGGGCTGTAGCGCTGTTCGTCGTAGGTACGCCCGGTGCTCATCCAGTTGCCGGGCTCCTTGTCGGCGGCGATCAGGCGCTGGCTGTCGACGTTCGCCGGCGTCTCCAGCGCCAGGGCGGGCGTGGCGGCCAGGCTCAACAGCAACGCCGCGGCCAGGGATTTGAGGGGAATACCGGCAAGGGTGGAACGGACGCCGGACGGCGAGGCATGGCCAATCTGTGTCATGGGAGTTGTCCTGTTCTTATTAGTGGCGCGGTGTTTTCGCTGCGCAACCGGGACAGAGCAACGGCTATGCCAGTGGTCTCGAACAGGGCCGGGACCCCCGGTTTACGCGGGGTCGGGAGGAATGACGGGATGGCTGCAGCGAGTGGTAGGCGCTACAGGTGTAGCGTTCGACGCAACAGTGCAGCGCAACAGCTGTGTTGCCCGAAACTTGTTTCACCTGATGACGTAGGCAATCATTGCCGCATTTCCCTTGCGGCGTGACTGACCATGGAAGAAGCACTCAAACAACTGCGGGCGTTTCGCGACGCCCGTGACTGGAAGAAATTCCACAACCCCAAGGACCTGGCGCTGGCCTTGAGCATCGAGTCGAGCGAATTGCTCGAAGTCTTCCTGTGGAAATCCGCTGATGAAGCCGATGTGGGCAAGGTCAGGGAAGAGCTGGCGGACGTGCTTGCCTACGCCCTGCTGCTGGCCGACAGCTACGGCCTCGACCCGCAGCAGATCGTCCTCGACAAGATCAAGCTCAACGACAGCAAGTACCCGGTGGACAAGGCCAAGGGCAGCGCGCGGAAGTACACGGAGCTATGAGCGACAAGCCTCTGGTCGACGTGCAGCGCTACACCTTCTCGCGCCAGGCGCTGGAGCAGGATATCCGCGGCAACCGCTACGCGGCGGACGCCTGGCCGCTGGTGTATATCCTCAGCGACGAAGCGCGAAAGCAGGCCTATATCGGCGAGACGGCCGACACCCTAACGCGCATGAGCGCCCACCTGAAGCATGGTGACAAGCACCTGCTGCGCTCCGTGCACCTGATCAGCAGCGAGCGCTTCAACAAGTCGGCAACCCTGGATATCGAATCCTCGCTGATCAAGTACATCGCTGCCGATGGCAAGTTCTCCTTGCTCAACAGCAACCTCGGCCTGGTGGATCACAACTACTACCAGCGCAACGAGCTGTACGCGCAGATCTTCAAGGAAACCTGGAACAGGCTGCATGGCGAAGGGCTGGTGCAGCACTCCCTGGAGTCGCTCGACAACTCGGACCTGTTCAAGTACTCGCCTTACAAATCCCTGTCCTCCGACCAACGCCAGGGACTGCTGGGCATTCTCCATGCGCTGCTGGATGAGCGCACCACTACCCTGATCGTCCAGGGTGGCGCGGGGACCGGCAAATCGGTGCTGGCGATCTACCTGTTCAAGCTGCTGCACTCGGATATCGACGAGATGAGCTTCCACGACTTCGATGTCGAAGAAGCCGAGTTGCGCGAGTTGCTCAAGGGTATCAAGCGGCGCTACGGCCAACCGAAGATGGCGCTGGTCGTGCCCATGGGCTCGTTCCGCAAGACCTTGCAGAAAGCCTTCCGGAATATCGTCGGCCTGTCGCCCGACATGGTCATCGGCCCTGCCGACCTTGCCAGGCAACGCTACGATATCGTCCTGGTCGACGAGGCCCATCGCCTGCGCAAACGCAGCAACCTCGGCCCCTACTTCAAGGTGTTCGACAACACCAGCAAGGCGCTCGGCTTCGATCAGCACAGCTGCAGCGAAGTGGACTGGGTGTGCCGGCAGGCGGGCAAGGCGGTGTTCTTCTACGACACCAGCCAGTCGATCAAACCGTCGGATGCCAATGCCGAGGACTTTTCCCGGCTCAAGGCCCTGGCCACGACACAGGTACAGACACTGCTGTCGCAGTTCCGCGTGCGTGCGGGCAATCCCTATGTAAATTTCCTCGATGAGCTGCTCAACGTCCGACGCAGCGGCAAGCCGAAGTTCTCGCCGAAAAACTACGAGCTGGTACTGTTCGACTCGATCAGCGACATGGTCCGGGTCACCCAGGAAAGAAACCGGCAATTCGGCCTGTCACGCATGATTGCCGGTTATTCATGGCCGTGGATTTCGCAGAAGAACAAGGATGCGTTCGACATCGAGATCGAAGACCAGAAGCTGCGCTGGAACAGCACCAACAGCGACTGGATCAACGCCAGGAACTCCGAGCTGGAGGTCGGCTGCATCCACACCACGCAGGGCTACGACCTGAACTACGCAGCGATCATCTTTGGCAACGAGATCGGCTACGACAAGGCGCGCGGCGAAATCACCATCGATGCGCGCCGCTATTTCGACCGCAACGGCAAGAACGGCATCAAGCAGCCCGGCGAACTCAAGCAGTACATCCTCAATATCTACAAGACCATCATGCTCCGGGGTATCCGCGGGACCTTCGTCTACGCCTGCAACCCGGAGCTGCGCGACTACCTGGCCGAGCATCTGCCTGCGCATCGCCCGCTGCCGCCGGTTCGTGAACCGTTGAAGCTCGTGCCCTATGTGAATTCAGTGCCGCTGTACGACCTGCGAGCGGCGGCAGGTGGCTTCAGTGAAGCCCAGAACGCCGAGCAAACAAGCTGGATCGCCGTGGAGGCGCCTGTCCCGCTGGACAGCACCTGCTTCGCCTGCGAAGTGCACGGGGAGTCGATGAACAGCATCATTCCCGACGGAGCGATCTGCCTGTTCCGCGTCGAGCGCGGCGGCAGTCGCAACGGCAAGATCGTCCTGGTGGAGCTGTGGGATGACGCGGACGGTGCGCATTACACGGTCAAGGAATATCGCAGTGTCAAAGTGGAAGACGAGCACGGCTGGCACCATGAAAAGATCCAGTTGCTGCCACGCTCGTCCGACAGCAGCTTCGAACCGATCGAGTTGAAGGAAGACTTGCTGTCCCGGTACAAGGTGGTTGGGGAGTTTGTCAGGGTCCTGACGGCGTCTCCCCAGGGCCAAAGGTCACTACACACTTCGGATTGAGGCTTGGCACCCTGTGGGAGTCCGCCCAGCCTTTCAGGCTGCGCCGTCGCGCAGAGAACAGGTCTAAGAGCGGCGCGGACCCTGTGGGAGCGGGTTTACCCGCGATGGCGTAGGTGATGCCACCATCGTAATCGCGGCGGTCCGGCGTTCCGGTAAACCCGCTCCCACAGGGATCGCTCCGACGTTCAGCGCCTCAACAACAGAATAAAGAACACCCCACCCAGCGCTGCCGTGGCGATGCCGATCGGCAAATCCTGCGGCGCGATCAAGGTACGCGCGGCCACATCCACCCAGACCAGGAAGATCGCCCCAAGCAGCGCGCTGACCGGAATCAGCCGACGGTTTTCCGCGCCCACCAGCGCCCGGGCGATATGCGGGACGATCAGGCCGACAAAGCCGATGGCGCCACTGAGCGAGACCAGCACGCCGGTCAGCAACGAGGTGCAGACAAACACCTGCAAGCGCAGGCGCTTGCCATTGAAGCCGAGGCTGACCGCCGTCTGCTCGCCACTCATCAGCGCGTTCAGTCCACGCCCGAGGATGCGCAGGACAAACAGCCCCGCCAGCACGCACAGCGCCGGCAACCAGATCACCTCCCAGCGCGCCGCGCCCAGGCCGCCCAGCATCCAGAACACCACCGACGTCGCCGCATGCTGGTCGCCGGTGTACAGCAGCAGGTTGACCAGGGCCATCAGCACGAACGACACGGCCACCCCCGCCAGCAACAAGCGATCGCTGTCCATGCGTCCGCTGCGTCGGGCCACGGCGATGACCAGCAGCATGCCCCCCGCCGCGCCGGCGAAGGCCGCCAGTGGCAAGCTGAACACGCCGATGAACTCGCCCAGGTAGAGGATTACCAGCACCGCGCCCAGGGCCGCTCCGGAGCTGACCCCGAGCAGGTGCGGATCGGCCAGCGGGTTGCGCGTCACCGCCTGCAACGCGGTGCCGACCATGGCAAGGCCGGCGCCGACCAGCGCGCCGAGGATCACCCGTGGCGCACGGATCACCCAGACGATCTGCGCCTGGCTGCGGGTCCACCCGCCACCGAGGTCCATCCCCAGTTGCTGGCCGACGATGCCCGCCACATGGGCCAAGGGCACCGACGCAGGACCAAAGGCCAGGGCGCTCAGGCACGACACCAGCAGCACCAGGATCAGCGCCGCGATCAGCCAGCGATAGGTGCCGGTCATGGATCAACGCCTGACAGCAGATCGGGGTACCAACCGCGGGCGAGGGTTTCGACAGCCTGCGCATTTTCCACCGACGGCGTCACCTGCAAGTACGAGAGCACGATGAAGCGCTGCTCACGAATGGCGCGGACGTCTTTCAACGCCGGCTGCTGAAGGAGGAAATCGCGCTTCTGCTGCCAGCTACGCGGACCATAGTCGACGATGACGATCACTTCAGGATCGCGCTCGACCACGCTCTCCCAGTTGACATGGGTCCAGCTGGCGGACACATCGTCCATCACGTTGCGCCCGCCCGCCGCCTCGATCAACGCCTGGGGCATGCCCAGGCGGCCCGAGGTCATGGGACGGTCTTCGCCACTGTCATAGAGGAACACCCGCGGATGCTGCTGCACTCGGGCGACGGCGTGGCTGACGGCACCGACCCGAGCGCGCATCTGCGCGACCAGCGTCTGTGCCTGCGCCTCGACCGAGAAAATCCGCCCCAGATTTTCCAGGTCAC
Organism: Pseudomonas sp. FG98; assembly: GCF_057808595.1. NCBI lineage: Bacteria > Pseudomonadati > Pseudomonadota > Gammaproteobacteria > Pseudomonadales > Pseudomonadaceae > Pseudomonas > Pseudomonas sp. FG98. The sequence goes on from NZ_JBMDIJ010000002.1 coordinate 128,752, forward strand.
GGTAGACGTCCTCCAGGCTGGCGCGCTGTTGCGGCATCACCCAGGAGCAGGACTCGCTCAGTTCGTACACCGGGATATCGAACGGCGCGAGGGTGGCCGGCGTCACCGGGCCGCCGACCTGCATGCCGTAGTTCCAGCCGGCGAAGAACAGCTGGGTATCGGCCGCCAGCAGCGTTTCCAGCGACGGGTACTGGCTGGCCAGTTGCGGCACGCCCTCCAGGGCCTGGTCGATCCAGGCGTCGCGGTGCTTGCTGCGGGTGAAGCCGGTGTAGCCGATGATTTGCTGGCGCAGGCCGAGGTGCAGGAGCATGGCGGTCATGTTCACGTCGTGCACCACGACCCGCTGCGGGGCCTGGGTGAAGGTGACGTCGCGCTCGCAACTGCGCACGTGCACCGGGTAGTCGCTGGCCATGGCGGGCAGCGCGAGGACGATCGACAGCAGGCCGATCAGGTAGCGAAAGCTCATGGGTGGGTAATCCAGGTGATGCGCGGATAGGGATGCAGCGGGTGCGGGTCGACCAGGGCATCGACGCCGAAAACCTGCTTGAGCAAGGCCGGGGTCAAGACCTGCTGTGGCGTGCCGGCGGCGACGATGCGCCCGCCATCGATCACGTACAGCCGGTCACAGAAAGCGGCGGCCAGATTCAGGTCGTGGAAGCTGGCTACCACGCTGAGGTCGAGGCCACGCAGATGCTGGAGCAGCTCCAGTTGATAGCGCGGGTCGAGGTGGTTGGTCGGTTCGTCGAGGATCAGCAGCTCGGGCGCCTGCACCAGCGCCCGCGCCAGCAGTACCCGTTGTTTCTCGCCGCCGGACAGGGTGGCGAAGGTCTGGGTATCTTGCGCTGCCAGCCCGACCCGGCCGAGTACCTGGCTGACCTGCTGCTGGTCCTCGGCGGTGTCGCCGTCGAACAGTCCCTTGTGCGGCGCCAGGCCCATGGCGACCACATCGCGCACGCTCAGGCCGAACTCGTCGGGAAACTCCTGGAGCACCACGGCGATACGCTGCGCGCACCAGCGCGCCGGGCGCTGCCAGAGATCATCGGCGCCGAGCAGGACGCGCCCTGCGCTCGGTTCGGTGAAGCGATAGGCGCAGCGCAGCAGGCTGCTCTTGCCGCTGCCATTGGGGCCGATCAGCCCGACGAACTCGCCCTGCTCCACTTGCAGGTCAATGTCCTGCAACAGCGGCCGTGGCGCTTGCCCGCGTTGTCGAAGGGTCCAGTCCAGCGCTTCGATGTTCAGGCTTGTCATGCGGTACACCTTGAGCAGGCACCGGCCAGGGGGCCGGTGCGACAGGGTCAGAAGCTGTAGTCGGCGGTGACGAAGAACGAACGCGGTTCGCCCAGGTACCACTGCCGGCCATTGTTGCTGGTGGTGGTAGCGTACTGACGGTCGAACAGGTTGTTCAATTGCAGGCCGAGGGTCAGGTCCTTCTGCACGTGCCAGTCGAAGTTGGCGTCGACCACGGTGTAGCCCGCCACCTCGACGGTGTTGGCGTTGTCGCCGTAGCGGCTGTCGACATAGCGCGCACCGGCACCGGCACTGAAGCGCTGGTCGAAGTCCTTGCTCAGCCACAGATTGGCGGAACGGCGCGGTACGTTGGTCGGGCGGTTGCCGGAGTAGTCGTTGCTGCCACTGGCGAACTCGTCGAACTCTGCCCGCACCCAGGCCGCGTTGGCCGACAACTGTACGTCGTAGGGCAGGCGCAGTTCCAGGGTGGCCTCGATACCGTCCGAGCTCTGCTGGCCAATTTGCTGCTGCACGGTCGGGTTGGCCGGATCGGTGCTGAGCAGCTTCTTCTTGACGATGTGGTAGGCCGCCAGGGTCCATTCCCCGCGTCCCTCGGGGAGCATCTGCTTGATGCCGACTTCGGTCTGCCTGGCCGTGCTCAGGTCCCATTGTTGCTGGGCGGGATTGAGGGTCAGCAGGTTGCTCACGCCTTCGGTGCTGGTGGCGTGCTGACCGTAGAGCGACAGGTCCTCGGTGACGGCGAGCACCAGGCCTGCGCGCCAGTTGTCGCCGGACAGGCTGCGATCGGTGCGGGTGTCGTTGTCCAGGTTGTCGCGGTCCAGATGCACCTGGTCGCGGCGCACGCCGGTGATCAGCGACAGGCGCTCGCTGAGCTGGGTGCGGTTTTCCGCGAACAGCGAGAACTGCCGGGCCTGGTTGGCCTCGCGGGAACGGTACGGGTCGTCGCTGATGTACTCGCCGCCACCGGAGCCGGCCAGCGGCACGGTATCGCTCAGGGTATTGCCGAAGTCATGCTTGCGCACGAAGCGGATCGAGTTGTAGTCGGTGCCGACCACGGTCTGGCTGTCCAGGCCGAACAGAGAGTGCTGCAGGGTGAACGTCTGGCGATCGCCGATCTGCTCCTGGGTCTGCTTGATGCTGATGAAGTCGCTGCGCTCGACCAGGTCGCCCGGCTGCCAGGTGTAGGTTTCGGCATTGCGCCAGCGGCGCTGGACCTTGAGGAAGTACAGCTGGTTGCTGGCGCTGAGGTTGTCGTTGATCTGCCAATCGGTGACCAGACGCGTGGACTGGTCGTTGTAGCGCACTTCGGCGTTGTCGACGTTGTAGTTGTGGTCGCGCAGCGATTCGCGGAAATGCCCGTTCACCAACGGCGTGCCGAAGTAGCGTTGCGGGTCCTGGTCGCCGTAGTCATGGCTGAGGGTGAAAGCCAGGTCGTCGTTGGCCTGCCAATGCAGCGAGCCGCTGATGGCCAGGCTTTGCGAGTCGCCACGGTCGACCCAGCCATTGCTGGCCAGCTTGTTCAGGTTGAGGCGGTAGCTCAGGGTGTCGGTCAGCGAGCCGCCGCTGTCCAGGGCCATCTGCCGACGGTCGTCGGAGCCATAGCCGAAACGCACATGGTTGCGGATCTCGCCCTCGAACGGCTTCTTCGGCACCACGTTGATCACCGCGCCGGTGGCGCCTTCGCCATACAGCACCGACGCCGGGCCGCGCAGCACATCGATGCGCTCGACCGACCAGGTGTCCACCGGGAAGGTCACCGTGCCGGCGCCGACGTACAGGCGGGTGCCGTCGTACAGCTGCATGGTCGAGCTGTGCCCGGTGAAACCGCGGGCCGACAGCGCTGTGCCGCCGTTGCCGGGGGAGCCGATGAAGGTGATGCCGGGGGAGCGGGTGACGGCGTCCTGCACCGTGGCGTTGTTGCGTTTGAGGATCTGCTCCGAGCCGATGCTGGTGACGCTGGCGGGCGTCTCCAGCGGCGTCAGGTTCAGGCGCGAGCCGCTGGTGCTCGGGGTGTGCAGATCTGGCTGCGGACTTTGCTCGGCGACGTCGGTGATGTCCGTCGCAGGCAGCGCCAGTGGTTTGTCGGCCTCGGCGGCCTGAGCGGAGATGGAAAGGAAAACACAGGGCACCAGGCTTGCACGCAGCAGCGTGCCTGGCGAACAACTGAACAACGAATTACGGGACATGTCGTTCCACTTGAAGCAGGAATGGAAGAAGCCCGGAGGGAAAAACGCACAGGAGATTGCAGGCGCACGCGCCTACCAAAACCGGCCTGCGCCCGCCCACCGCGGGTTGCCTATCGATGCTTCAGGCCGGTCTCCGGGCTCGCGAGGGTCGTGAAGCGTTCGCCTTCCCATGACAAGTCACAGTGGCGTTTTGAACGCTTCGCTCGCATACCGTTGCGGGGGCAGCGCCGGACTGATCATCACGCGATGACGAACCGGCTTCCCGTTTCACCCCATGCACGGCGGCAGGGGGCACCTGAAACAGGCGCGCAGATGACCATCAAAGTGCCGCTACGTCAAGCAGAGATCGGCCCGGGAGCGCGCAGTCTCCCGTTGAAAACAGCCTCAGGACTGCTGCGAAAACAGCATCGGCACCCCACACCGTGCGCCGATTCGCTGCATGTAATCCAGCACAGCAGGCGGGAACTCGAGTCCTCTGGTAATCGACAATGACCGCAACACCGGCCACAAGGTGATGTCGTTGATGCCCAGGGCCGTGCGTTGATCCAGCAACGGCGCCAGCTCTTGCAGTCGCTGGTTGACCTCGACCAGCAGCTCCGGGGTGGCCTCGCGCAAGGCTTGAAGATCGCCGAAGGCCTGCTCCTCGCGCAAGCGATAGGCCTCCCGCGCCTGGGCCGTGGCAAGCTCGGCAAAGTCGCCGTTGACGAAACGTGGAATGAACAGCTTGAGCGCAGACGCCCATACCTGCTTCACCCAGGTATCGAGCGATTCGTCGCGAGGCGCCGTAAGCACCGACGGAACGAAAGAGTCGACATAACGAACGATGTCCAGGCTCTCCCCCATATGCGTACCGTCCTCCCGTTGGAGGATCGGCACGGCCTTTTTGCCGATAAGACTTAGCGGCGTTTCGGCGTCGCCCTCCATGATGACCTCAAGGTCGACGAGCATTGCCTTGAGCCCGAAGATCATTCGCGCACGGGTGCAGAACGGGCAGTGCTCGTAGATGTACAGCTTCATCGCAGGTCCTTGCATGTCGTTACCCCGTTGCCGTTCAGAACTGCACCCCACGGGTCAGCCCGCCATCGACGAGCAGGTTGGTACCGGTGGTGAAACTGGCCGCCGGACTGGCGAGGAAGACCACGGCCCTGGCCACCTCCAAGGGCGTGGCCATGCGTCCGAGAGGATTTTCCGCCAGGCACCTGGCGAAGGTTTCCGGCTGCTCGCGTTCGATATCGCCCCAGACCCCATCGGGGAAGTAGACGTTGCCGGGGGACACGCTATTCACCCGAATACCGTCACCGGCATGACGCGCCGACAGGGTTTTACCGTAGTGCAGCAACGCGGCCTTGAGGATGCCGTAGGGCTCGGCGAACTGGTCGACTTCGCGGCCCGAGACACTGGAGATCAGCACGATCGACGCTGCAGCCGACTGGCGCAGCGCTGGCAACGCCGCCTTGACCATCGCGGCGCTGCCCAGCAGGTCGGTGTCGAACGCCCTGCGCCAGGTGTCGAGGTCTTCGCCACCGGCCAGGGCACTGACATTGGGGACGACGATATCGAGCCCGCCCATGCGCTCGGCAGCCGCACCCACCCACTCGGCGATCTGCTGCGGGTGGGTCACATCCACGGCAGTGCCGAAGGCCCGCGCGCCGAACGCGGCACCTGCCGCCTCCACGCCGGAAACACCGCGGGCACAGAATTCGACCTGTGCGCCCTCATCGAGAAACAGTTGCACGATCGCGCGCCCGATCCCGCGTGAAGCGCCGCTGACCAGCACGCGCTTGTCCTTCAAGCCCAGATCCATCATCTATCTCCTCTTGGCAGGGTCCACGACGGCGCTGTACAGCGCCGTCGGGCTGTCTACTTGCGCAGCTTGTACGCAATGATCGCGTCACCCGTTCCGGTTTCCATGAAGGCATGGCCCGACGCTGAGATCAGCACATACTGCTCGCCGTCGACCTCGTACGAGATCGGGTTGGCCTGGGCCCCTACCGGCAGCACATCCTCCCAGAGCACCTCGCCGGTGGCGGTGTCGATGGCGCGGAACAGATTGTCGGTGGCGGCGCCAATGAAGGTCAGCCCACCCGCCGTCAACACGGCACCACCGTTGTTCGGCAGGCCGATGGTCAACGGCAGGTGCGACGGGATGCCGAAGGGACCGTTGCGCCGGGCGGTGCCCAGGGGTTCGTCCCAGACCGTCTTGCCGGTATCCAGGCTGATCGCGCGGATGCCGCCATAGGGCGGGGCCGAGCACGGCACGCCGGTGCCCCAGTTGCGCCATCCGGCATTGACGCGGATGGCGTAAGGGGCGTTGACCTGCGGGTAGGTCGAAGCACCGCCCTCGCCTTTGCCCGATTTGCTGCCGGCCTTGTTCAGCGCCGTCTCGTCCGTCTTCGGCGCGTAAATGGGCTTGAGCCCCATGGCGTTGGCCTGCTCCCGCGGAATCAGCTGGTTGAGGTTGGGGATATCGTTGTAGTTGGCGATCAGCAGGCGCCGTACCGGATCGATAGCCACCGAGCCCCAGTCCGAACCGCCGTTGTAGCCGGGGTACTGGATCCACGGACGGTCCACCGACGGCGGCGTCAGGTAGCCTTCATAACTGGCCTGGCGGAACTGGATCCGGCACATCAGTTGGTCCAGCGGCGAGAAGCCCCACATGTCGGCTTCGGTCTTCGGTGCCTGGCGCAGGGTGTGCCATTCGGAGGTCGGCTGACTGTCGGCGAGGAACCCCGGTTCCACCGAGCCGCCCTTCGGCGCCTTGACCTCGCCAACCGGGGTCAGCGGTTCGCCGGATGCCCGATCGAGGATGTAGATATCGCCCTGCTTGGTCGGCAACAGCACCGCCGGCACCGGCTTGCCATCCTTGCCCGGATAGTCGAGCAGGGTCGGCTGGCTGCCCAGGTCATAGTCCCAGACGTCGTGGCGGATGGTCTGGAAATGCCAGACGTCCTTGCCGGTCTTCACGTCCACGGCCACCAGCGAGGTCGAGTACTTGTTCTCGGCCTCGCTGCGGTTGGAGCCGTAGTAGTCGATCGACGAGTTGCTGATCGGCAGGTAGACGTAGCCCAGTTGCTCGTCACCCACGGCAGCAGTCCACATGTTCGGCGTGCCGCGGGTGTAGGTGGTGCCTTCGGCAGGTCCGTGGACGTTGTCCGGGTTGCCCAGGTCCCAGGCCCAGGCTAGTTTTCCGGTCAGCGCATCGTAGCCGCGGATCACGCCAGACGGTGCATCTTCGTCCTGGCCATCGCGAACCTGGGCACCGGTTACCACCACGCCGTTGACGATGGTCGGCGGCGCCGTTACGGCATACCAGCCGGGCACCTTCTTGCCGAGGCCCTGCCATAGATCCACCGCGCCGTTCTGGCCGAAGTCCTGGCAGGGTTCGCCAGTGTGCAGGTCGACCGCGATCAGTCGCGCATCGAGGGTCGCCTCGATCACGCGGCTGCGGCACTGGGCCGTTTCCGGCAATTGCACGGCGGTGTGGACGGCCACGCCCCGGCAAGCGGCGGCATGGGGAATCGCCTGGTCCGCAACGCCCGGGTCATGGCGCCAGTTTTCCTGGCCGGTCGCGGCGTTGATGGAAATCAGGATGTTCTTCGCCGAGCACATCAGCAGGTCGTTGCCGATCTTCAGCGGCGTGGTCTCGGGCGAATAGCGCACGCCGGCATTGGGCAGGTCGCGGGTGTGATAGACGAACGCCCGCTCCAGGTGAGCGACGTTCTGCGGGGTGATCTGCTGCAGCGGGCTGAATCGCTGGGCGTTGTGGTCGCCGCCGTAGAACGGCCAGTCGCCGGCGATCGGCGACGGCTCCGGGGTTGGCTGGGCAAATGCGAGCGGCGACAACAGTGCGCCGGTGATGGCAAGCGCACCGGCGCAGGTAACGGAAGTAGACATGAAGACCTCGTCAGACAGCGCGGCGCAAGGCCGGCGAGAGCAAAAGGATCAGCACCAGGATCACGCTCACGGTGACCAGTCGCGGCACCAGGCCCCAGCCGTTCAAACCCACCTCCCACAAGGCCCAGACCAGGGTCAGGCCCCAGATCAGGGCAAACAGATGGAGGGCGCTGCGCCGCTGCCGCCAGAGCAGCCAGGCGGTGACCGTCGAGCCAGCGCCCGCCAGTCCGTAGTACCAGCTACCGCCCAGGGCCATCAGCCACACACCGCCAGCCAGCATGGCCAGGCCGAACAATCCGAGCGCCAGGGCGAGTACCCCGACCGCCACTCTCCAGCCAGCCCGGTCCGGAGTCTGGGAAACACCACTAGGTTGAGTCATGACGCTGTTGATTCCTTGACGTGCAGTTGATTCAGGCCAACGTGTGGCAGCGTGCCGATCGGGCGGCGGGTACAGAACAGGGAGAGAATCGCGCCCACCACCAGCAAGGCGCCGACGACGATGAAGGCCAGGGCGAAACGGCCCGATCCGGCGACCACATAGCCGGTGACGATCGGTGCGAGCAGGCCGAACAGGTTGCCGACCGCAGTGATGAAGCCCGCTGCCGTGCCGACATCGTCTTCCGCACGCACCAGGTCGTTGACCAGCGACAGGTTCAGGGAGATGGCCGAGGCGCAGGTGGCCAGCGACAGCGTGATGACCAGCAGGATCGCCCAAGTGCTGTCGATGGCCGGGACCAGAAAGATCACCGACGAGCCCAGCAGGACACTGGCAATCACCTTGCGCCGCTGACCTGTCTCTGCAGCACCAGGGCGCATGACCTTGTCGCTCAGGCGGCCAATGACAATCGCCAGGATGGCTGCACCGAGGTAGGGAATGGCGGTGTAGAAGCCGCTGGACATCACCGTAAGACCCTTCTCCGCCTGCAGGTAGCTGGGCAACCAGGTGAGGAAGAAGTAGGTGGCGTAGACCGCGCAACCATGGGACAGCGCGATGGCCCACATGCTGCTGGAGCGCGCCAGGCCCTTGAGACCGAGGGAGACGGGCTGAGCCGAATCCGCAGTGGTTGTGACACTGCCCCGGGCGATTTCCTCACGCTCCTCGGCACCCAGCCAGGGCGCCTTGGACGGGTGGTTGTACCACTTCAGCCAGGCCGCCAGCCAGACGAACCCCAGCGCCCCGGCAACGACAAAAGCGATGCGCCAGCCAAAGGCGCTGATCAGCCAGCCAAAGCCGATGGCACCGATCGCCGGGCCGACCAGGCTGCCACTGTGGAACACCGCGGTGGCCATGCCGCGCTCCTTGAGCGGCATCCATTCGCGGATGACCCGCGCCCCGGCCGGATAGGTGGTGGCCTCACCCATGCCCATGATTAGCCGGCAACCGAGCAGCGAGACAAAGCCGGTGGACAGCGCCGTGCAGGCGGTTGCCACCGACCAGACACCGATGCCGTAGCCGTTGACCTTCTTCGGCCCGAAGCGCCCCACCAGGTAACCCATGGGAATCAGCGCCAGGAAGTACAGCCAGACGAACGAAGAGAACAGGTAACCCATGGCCACCGGGGAAATATCGAATTCTTCCTTGAGCACCTTGGACGCGACCGAGAGCGACACCCGGTCCACGTAGTTGATCAAGGTCAGGGTGAAGAGAAACGCGTAGATCCAGACACGCTTCTTGCTCAGCAGAGCGGAGTCGTTTTGCATCGTCATCACCTTTGTAGTTATTCGGACGATTCAGGGACAAATGACGGGATACGCCAGGGCCGACCACCACCTTGCAGGCCCGGGCAGCGGGCATTGCCGGCAAGGTGGCGGTCGGCGGCCTGACTGATGAATGCTCAGCCCAGCCAACGCTGGATATTGGCCACCAAGACGTCGGTGGAAATGCCATAGCGATCATGCAGGGTCGGCAGCGCACCGGCGTCGAGGAACTGGTCCGGCAGCGCCACATGGCGCACCTCGGGCTGGACCCGGGCCATGAGCAGGGCCATGGCGATGGCTTCGCCGAGGCCACCGATCTGCGTATGGTTCTCGGCGATGACCACCAACCGGCCTTCCCGGCGGCACTGCGCAATGATCGTGTCGACGTCCAGCGGCTTGATCGTCGGCACATGCAGTACCGCGGCATCGATGCGGCTGCCGCTCAACGCATCGGCCACTTCGAGGGCGCGCATGGTCATCAGGCCCGAGGAAATGATCAGCACATCCTTGCCGTCGCGAAGCACGCTGGCCTTGCCCAGTTCGAAGCGATAGTCGTACTCGTCGAGGATCAGCGGCACCCGTCCACGGGGCAGGCGCATGTAGACCGGGCCTTGATGCTCGGCGATGGCGGCCACGCACTGCTCGGTTTCCAACGCATCGCAGGGGTCGATGACCATCATCTGCGGAATCGCACGCATCATCGCCAGGTCTTCGGTGGCCTGGTGGCTCGGCCCGTAGCCGGTGGTCAGGCCCGGCAGCGCCGCGCAGATCTTCACGTTGAGGTTTTCTTCGGCAATCACCTGATGAATGAAGTCATAGGCACGCCGGGTGGCAAACACCGCGTAGGTGGTGGCGAACGGCACGAAGCCTTCCTTGGCCATGCCGCCGGCTGCGGCCATCAGCAACTGCTCGGCCATGCCCATCTGCAGGAAACGCTCGGGATAGCGCTGGGCGAAGATGTGCAGGTCGGTGTACTTGGCCAGGTCGGCGGTCATGCCGACGATGCGCGGGTTGTGCTCCCCGGCCTTGACCAGGGCATGGCCGAAGGGCGCCGAAGTGGTGCGCTGCCCCTCGCTGGCGATGGAGGCGATCATCGACGAGGTGGTGAGTTTCGCCTTGGCAGGCGTGGCAGTGGTCATGGCTGGCTCCCGGGGGCGGGGATCGCGTCGAGGTCGGCAAGGGCTTGTTGCCACTCGTGTGGCTCGACCCGGATGAAGTGGTTCTTGTCGCGCTGTTCGAGGAACGGCACGCCTTTGCCCATCAGGGTGTCGAAGAGGATCACCCGGGGTTTGTCTGCGCTGACGGCTCGCGCAATGTCGAACGCCTCGATCACTGCGCGCAGGTCGTTGCCATCGACCCGCTGGACGTGCCAGCCGAAGGCCGCCCATTTGTCCACCAGCGGCTCGAACTGGAGGATGTCGTGGGATGGCCCATCAGCCTGCTGGCGGTTGATGTCGACCAGGTTGATGAGGTTGCCAAGCCGGTGATGGGCCGCCGACATTGCGGCTTCCCATACGGCGCCTTCGTCCAGCTCGCCATCGGACATCGAGTTGTAGACGAAGGCCGCGTTGCCCTTCATACGCAGGCCGAGCGCCTGGCCCACCGCGATCGCCAGCCCTTGGCCGAGGGATCCACCGGAGATTTCCATGCCGGGGGTATAGGTGGCCATGCCCGACATGGGCAGCCGGCTGTCATCGGAGCCGTAGGTTTCCAGTTCTTCTTCGGGCAGCACACCCGCCTCCAGCAACGCGGCGTAGAGAGCGATGGCGTAGTGACCATGGGACAGCAGAAAACGGTCGCGCCCTTCCCACTCGGGTTCGGCGGCGCGGAGGTTCATGGCATGGCAGTAGGCAACCGCCAGCACATCGGCCCAGCCCAGGGCCTGGCCGACATAGCCCTGGCCCTGGACCTCGCCCATGCGCAGGGCGAAGCGGCGAATGCGCCAGGCGTGCCGGGACATCTGGACGAAGTGTCCATTGCAACTCTCGGTCATGTTGTTCTCCGTTAGGGACCTTGGGTCTTCGGCTATTGGCGCAAATGATTCATCTGCAACCGGCCAAATTGAGCAATGGCGCGATCTTCGTGTAAAAATCAGCGGTCGACAAAAGGTATAAATTCGCCAATAAGTGAACAGGATTCATCAATGAAATGGCTCAAGCGCGTACCGCTGACGTCCCTTCGCGTGTTCGAGGCGGCAGGCAGGACCTGCTCGTTCGTCAGCGCGGCCCATGAGCTGGATCTGTCCGCCAGCGCCGTCAGCCATGCCATCCGCAAGCTGGAGGCGGCGGCCGGGGTGGCGCTGTTTATCCGCACCACCCGCAGTACCGTACTCACCGCCGAAGGCGCCGTGCTGCTGGAGCATGTCCAGCGCGGTTTCGAGGAAATGAACCGTGGCTTCAGCATGGCCACCACCCAGGCCTCGGTGCCCTTGCGCGTGCACTCGGCGCCAACCTTCGCCAGCCAGTGGCTGGTGCCGAGGATTGCCGGCTTCATGCACCAGCACCCGCAGATCGACCTGCGCATCTCGGCGAGCACCGAGTACGCCACCTTCGACAACGATGACTTCGACGTCGATATCGTCTATGGCGACCCGCAGCCAACGCAGCATGAGGTCACCCCGCTGTGCATCGAAGAACTGACCCCGCGTTGCTGCCCGGCCCTGGCCGAGCAGATCCGCCACCCCCAGGATCTCTACGAGCAGTTGCTGATCCAGAACGATGGCCAGGCCGTGCAGTGGAAAGGCTGGTTCGCGGCCAACGACCTGCCGCTGCCGAGCAGTTTCGCCCTGGCCTTCGACCGCAGTTCCATCAGCATTTCAGCGGCGGTGGACGGGCTGGGGGTGATCGTCGAGTCGGATTTGCTGGCCGCCCGCGAGCTGGCGACGGGGCGCCTGGTCAGCCCGTTGCAGGGCGTGAGCAAGTCGGTGCGGATCGTCGGCCACTACCTGGTCAACCCGCGCCGGCATCGCCAGCCGGAGGCGGTCAAGCACTTCAGGGAGTGGCTGTTCAGGGAGCTGGAGGCCTAAGCCGTATGAAGGCAAACTATTAGCCTCAGAGTAATGAAACGCCTGCGGGGTTGATTGATAGCCCAACGTTCCACGACCACAGTGGCTGCACAAAAACCACAATCGTGGAGTCACCGATGACCACCGCTCTCACCCCTCCCCCGCAATGGTCACGGCGGCGCGCCGAGAAGCAGCGCCGCCTTGACCGGGTCCGTCATCTTGCCGACGGGGCCGTGCTGCCCACCGAGGCCATCGTCGAAGCCCTGGAGTTGCTGATTGCCCCCGGCGATCGCGTGGTGCTGGAAGGCAATAACCAGAAACAGGCCGATTTCCTTTCCCGGGCCCTGGCCAAGGCCGACCCGGAGCGCCTGCACGATCTGCACATGATCATGCCCAGCGTCAGCCGGGCCGAGCACCTGGACCTGTTCGAGCGGGGCATCGCGCGCAAGCTGGACTTCTCCTTCGCCGGTCCGCAGAGCTTGCGTATCAGCCAGTTGCTGGAAGACGGCCTGCTGGAAGTCGGTGCCATCCATACCTACATCGAACTGTATTCCCGGCTGCTGGTGGACCTGATTCCCAACGTCACCCTGGTTGCCGGGTTCATGGCCGACCGCGACGGCAACCTGTACACCGGCCCGAGCACCGAGGACACCCCGGCGCTGGTCGAGCCGGCGGCCTTCAGCGACGGCATCGTCATCGCCCAGGTCAACCAGTTGGTGGAGCGCAGCGACGACCTGCCCCGGGTGGACATTCCGGCGTCGTGGGTCGACTTCGTGGTGGTCGCCGACCAGCCCTTCTATATCGAGCCGCTGTTCACCCGCGACCCGCGCCATATCAAGCCGGTGCATGTGCTGATGGCGATGATGGCGATTCGCGGCATCTACGAGAAACATCAGGTCCAGTCGCTGAACCACGGTATCGGCTTCAACACCGCCGCCATCGAACTGATCCTGCCGACCTACGGCGAATCCCTGGGCCTGAAGGGCAAGATCTGCCGCAACTGGACGCTCAACCCGCACCCGACCCTGATCCCCGCCATCGAGACCGGTTGGGTCGAGAGCGTGCACTGCTTCGGCACCGAACTGGGCATGGAGAACTACATCGCCCAGCGTCCGGACGTGTTCTTCACCGGTCGCGACGGCTCCATGCGTTCGAACCGGATGATGTGCCAACTGGCCGGCCAGTACGCGGTCGATCTGTTCATCGGCGCCACCCTGCAGGTGGACGGCGACGGCCACTCCTCGACCGTGACCCGCGGTCGCCTGGCCGGCTTCGGCGGGGCGCCGAACATGGGCCATGACCCGCGCGGACGCCGCCATGCCACTCCGGCCTGGCTGGACATGACCGTGCCCGACACCCTGCTCGAACGCGGCCGCAAGCTGGTGGTGCAGATGGTCGAGACCTACCAGGAAGGCGGTAAACCGACCTTCGTCGAAACCCTCGACGCGGTGGACGTGGCGCGCAAGACCGGCATGCCCCTCGCCCCGATCATGATCTACGGCGACGACGTCACCCACCTGCTCACCGAGGAAGGCATCGCCTACCTGTACAAGGCCCGCAGCCTGGAGGAGCGCCAGCAGATGATCGCCGCAGTGGCCGGGGTTACCGCCATCGGCCTGCGCCACGATCCGAAAGACACCCTGCGCCTGCGCCAGGCCGGGCTGGTGGCCTTGCCGGAAGACCTCGGCATCCGCCGCACCGATGCCAGTCGCGAGCTGCTCGCGGCGCGCAGCATCGCCGAACTGGTCGAATGGTCCGGCGGGCTCTACAACCCGCCCGCACGTTTCAGGAGCTGGTGATGAATGCGCTCAATCCGCTCCTCCCGGAACTCCCCCTGGCCGACCGCCTGGCGGATCTGGCCGTCGATGCGCTGATCGACGAGGCGGAACTGTCGCCCAAGCCGGGTCTGGTCGACCGTCGCGGCGGCGGTGCCCATGGCGACATGAACCTGGCCCTGATGCAGGCCTCGGCCCTGTCGTTGTGGCCGTGCTTTCGGCAGATGGCCGAAGCGGCCCAGGTCCACGGCGAGATCAATCCTGCGTTGCGCATGGCGCTGGGCAAGACCGGCCGTGACGGCGAAGCCGCCATGCTGGCAACCACCAAGGGCGTGAATACCCACCGCGGTGCCATCTGGGCACTGGGCCTGCTGATCGCGGCCAAGGCCGTGCAGCCGGACACCCAGGATGCCGCCACCATCGCCATTCGCGCCGGCCGCATCGCCCTGATCGAAGACCCCGCCGCACCGGCCAGCAACAGCCATGGCGCACAGGTGCTGCGGCGCTACGGCGCACTCGGCGCGCGGGAACAGGCGCAGCTTGGTTTTCCTGCGGTGATCGAGGTGGGGTTGCCGCAACTGCGGCGCAGCCGGGCTGCGGGCGTCAGTGAAAACCATGCGCGCCTGGATACCCTGCTGGCCTTGATGGCGGTGCTCAGCGACACCTGCGTCCTCTGGCGTTCCGGCGCCCAGGGCCTGGCCGCGCTGCAAGAAGGCGCCCGTGCCATCCTCGATGCCGGTGGCAGCGCCAGCCTCGCCGGACGCCGGCGCCTGCAAGCGCTCGACACCCTGCTGCTGCAACTCAATGCCTCGCCAGGCGGCGCCGCGGACCTGCTGGCCGCCTGCCTGTTCCTCGACAGAATCGGGAGTCTGTGAATGGAAACCCTGACCTTTGAATTTCCCGCCGCCGAACCTGGCCGCGGTCGCAGCCTGGTGGGCTGCGTCAGTTCCGGTGACCTGGAAGTGCTGATCGAACCTGGCAACGCCGGTCGCCTGCGCGTGCAGGTGGTGACCTCGGTCAACGGCAGTTCGGCGCGCTGGTCGCAGTTGCTTGAACGGCTGTTCGACGGCCGCCGGTTGCCGGCCCTGAACATCGATATCCATGACTTCGGCGCCACCCCCGGGGTCGCCCGTCTGCGGCTTGAACAGGGCTTCGAGGAGATCGCGCCATGACCGATATCCAACGCCTGCTGCAAGCACGCAGCTTCGTCGAACTGAACGCCCGGCAACGCGCCAGGGCCCTGCTCGACAGCGGCACCTTCCGTGAACTGCTCGGCCCGTTCGACCGGCAGATGTCGCCCTGGCTACCACGCCAGGGCATCGTGCCCCAGGCCGATGACGGCGTGGTGATCGCCAAGGGCACGCTGGATGGCCACGCCACCGTGATTGCCGCCATCGAGGGGGGATTCCAGGGCGGCAGCATGGGCGAAGTGGGCGGCGCGAAGATCGCCGGCGCCCTGGAGCTGGCCATCGAGGACAACCGCAAGGGCATTCCCGTGCGTGCCGTGCTGTTGCTGGAAACCGGCGGCGTGCGCCTGCAGGAAGCCAACCTCGGGTTGGCAGCCATCGCCGAGATCCAGGCGGCCATCGTCGAGCTGCGTGGCTATCAGCCGGTGATCGGCCTGATCGCAGGTTCGGTCGGCTGCTTCGGCGGCATGTCGATCGCCGCCGGACTATGCAGCCACCTGCTGGTGACCCGTGAAGCGCGCCTGGGCTTGAACGGTCCGCAGGTCATCGAGCAGGAAGCCGGTATCGGCGAGTACGACGCCAAGGATCGTCCGTTCATCTGGGGCCTGACCGGCGGCGAACAACGCCATGCGTCCGGCCTGGCGGACAGCTACGTCAACGACGATGTCGAGAGCGTGCGCCAGAAATTGATCGAACTGGTAGACGCACCATCGCGCCTGCGCAGCCAGCGCTACCAGTGGTACCTCGAACGCCTGGCGCAGTTGGGCGCGGATGTCGCGCAACTGGACGCTGCCGCAGTGCGAACCCTTTACCCAGGAGAACCGTCATGAACCGCGCCCACACCTGGCTATCGGCCTTGACCCACGAGGCGCCCCTGCCCGGCTACCCGGCCTCGCTGCGGGTGGTCGATGGGGAGCTGGACAACCGCACCGTGCGCTTCATCGCCGTGGTCCCCGACCCGCACAATCCGTTCCCCCGGGCACGCTCCGGCGAAGTCGGGTTGCTGGAGGGCTGGGGACTGGCCAAGGCGGTCACCGAGGCCATCGAACAGGACCGCAACGGTGAAAAGCGTGCGCTGGTGGCGATCATCGACGTGCCCAGCCAGGCCTATGGCCGTCGCGAGGAAGCGCTGGGCATCCATCAGGCGCTGGCCGGCGCGGTGGACGCCTACGCCAGGGCACGCCTGGCCGGGCATCCGGTGATCGGGCTGCTGGTGGGCAAGGCCATGTCCGGTGCGTTTCTCGCCCATGGCTACCAGGCCCAGCGCCTGATCGCCCTGGACGATGCCGGGGTCATGGTCCACGCCATGGGCAAGGCGGCGGCGGCGCGCATCACCCTGCGCAGTGTCGAGGAGCTCGAAGCCCTGGCCGCCGAGATCCCGCCCATGGCCTACGACCTGGACAGCTACGACTCGCTGGGCCTGCTGTGGCGCCGTCTGGCGGTGGACAGTGCCGAGCAGCCGGGCGCAGCCGACCTGTCCCGGGTACGCGAATGCCTGGTCGCAGCGGTGCAGGATATCGGCGCCAGCAGTGATCTGTCGGCGCGCCTGCAAGGTACCCATCGCAGCGCCTCGCGTAACGTGCGGGCCCTGCTTCGCGCGCAGTGGCAGGAGGCCTGACATGCACGCGCCTCGCCCACACGACCTGCTCTGGGGACTCTCTGCGGCAGCACTGCCCGAAGAAGCTCCGGCCTGGGCTCATCGCGTGCTGCGCGACGGGCATCCGGTGGTCGTGCGGCGTGCCATCGCCAGCGACGGCAATGTCGCGGTGGGCTTGCGTGGTGACGGACGCGAGCAGCGCCTGGCCTGTGAAATGGCGCTGGCCGCGATCGTCAGGCAAGTGAGTCCGGAAGCGCTGCGCGGCGAGCAGGTCGCTACCCTGCCGCCGCTGCTCGCGCTGGGCCATGTGGCGGCGGTGCTGGATTCGACCGGGCTGGCATGGGGGCCAACGGGCGGTACGGGGTATCAGTTGGCGACCGGCGTGGCGGTGCTGCATGCCGACAGTGATCTGGACTTGCTGCTGCGCACGCCCGGGCCGATTGAACGTCCCCAGGCCAGGGCCTTGCTCGATGCCCTCGACCAGGGGCCCTGCCGTATCGACGTGCAACTGGAAACACCCGCTGGCGCGATCGCCTTGCGCGAGTGGGCCGGCAGCGCTGCCCGCGTACTGCTCAAGTCGTCCACGGGAGCGCGCCTGGTCGCCAACCCGTGGCTGGAACAGGAGCGCCGGGGATGAGCAGTCTCTTCGTGTTTCCCGGTCAAGGCGCGCAGCAACCGGGCATGCTCCACAGGCTTCCAGAAGGCTCGACCGCGTTGATCGAGGAAGCCGGTGACTGCCTGAACGAATCGGTGCTGGCGCTGGATTCGGTGGCGGCGCTGCAATCCACCCGGGCCGTGCAACTGTGCCTGTTGCTGGCCGGGGTGGCCTGGGCGCGCTGGCTGATGCAGCGCAGCCCGCAGCCGGACTATGTGGCCGGGCTGTCCATCGGCGCCTATGCGGCGGCAGTGACGGCACAGGCGCTGGGTTTCGCCGATGCCGTGCGTCTGGTCAGCCTGCGCGGTGAATTGATGCAACGCGCCTATCCGCAAGGCTATGGCATGACCGCCCTCAGCGGTCTCGACGCGAGCCAGATCGAAGCGCTGATCGCGGAGGCTGGAGGCCAGGTACACATCGCCAACCTCAATACGGAAAACCAGATAGTCATCGCCGGGAGTGACGAAGCGATGGCAGCGGTCGCGACCCTGGCCCGGCGCCGCGGCCAGGGTATCGCACGGCGCCTGGCCGTCAGCGTGCCGTCGCATTGCCCTCTGCTGGATGAACCGGCCAGCGCATTGGCTGCGGCCTTCGCCGATGTGCCGGTCCAGCGGCCACGGATCACCTATCTGAGCGGCAGCAGCGCGCGCCCGATCTTCGACAGTGCGCGCCTGCGCGATGACCTGGCCGGCAACATGGCGCGGGTCGTCGACTGGCGCGGCACTCTGGGCAATGCCTACGAACGCGGTGTGCGCTTGCAGGTGGAGATGCCGCCGGGCAGCGTCCTCAGCGGCCTGGCCCGCAGTGTGTTCAAGGAGGGCCGTGTAGTTGCCCTCGACAGCACCCGGGCAGATACAGTGGACGCCTTGCTGCGTCAGGAGGTGGCCAGCACCCAGTAAGCGTGTGGTTTGCGAAGGACAACAACAAAAAGCAACTTCGATAAAAGACCGAGGACAACAACAATGATCATCTATGGTGTGGCTCTGCTTGCGGTATGCACATTGGCCGGCGTCATCGTCGGCGACTTCCTGGGTGTGCTGCTGGGCGTCAAGTCCAATGTCGGCGGGGTCGGCATTGCCATGATCCTGCTGATCTGCGCGCGGCTGTACATGCACAAGCGTGGCGGCCTGAGCAAGGAATGCGAACTGGGCGTGGGTTTCTGGGGCGCGATGTATATCCCCGTGGTGGTCGCCATGGCGGCCCAGCAGAACGTTGTTACCGCGCTGCATGGCGGCCCGGTCGCCGTACTGGCAGCCATTGGCGCGGTCCTGTCGTGTGGCGTGACCATCGCCCTGATCAGCCGCACCCATAGAGGCGAGCCGTTGCCCAGGGAAGAAAGCGTCCCTGACCAGCCTGCTCACGTCGCCCCCGTTGGAGGTCGTTGAACATGTGGCCAATCATTGAAAAAGCCCTGGAACACAACGGCCTGATCACCGCCTTCGCGGTAGTGGGCGCGATCATGTGGCTGTCGGTCCTGCTGTCGAAGTACCTGACCCTTGGCCGGGTGCATGGCTCGGCCATCGCCATCGTCATCGGCCTGGTCCTGGCCTGGGTTGGCGGCACCCTTACCGGCGGCCAGAAGGGCCTGGCGGACGTCGCGCTGTTTTCCGGTATCGGTCTGATGGGCGGCGCCATGCTGCGGGATTTCGCCATCGTCGCCACGGCCTTCGAAGTACAGGCCACCGAAGCGCGCAAGGCCGGGATGATCGGTGTGGTCTCCCTGTTGCTCGGCACCGTGCTGCCCTTTATCGTCGGCGCTGCCGTCGCCTGGGCCTTTGGCTACCGGGATGCGGTGAGCATCACCACCATCGGTGCCGGCGCAGTGACCTACATCGTCGGCCCGGTGACGGGTGCAGCGATTGGCGCCAGTTCCGATGTGATGGCGCTGTCCATCGCCACCGGGTTGATCAAGGCGATCATCGTCATGGTCTTCACGCCGATGTCGGCACGCTTGCTGGCCCTGGACAACCCGCGCTCGGCGATGGTCTTCGGCGGGCTGGCAGGCACCGTGTCGGGCGTCACTGCCGGACTGGCGGCCACCGATCGCCGTCTGGTGCCCTACGGCGCGCTGACCGCCACGTTCCATACCGGGCTGGGCTGCCTGATGGGGCCGTCGATCCTGTACTTCTGCGTACGCGGGTTGGTTGGCTAGATTTTTAGAGGTCGCGAGCGGGGGGCATCACCCCCGCTCCTTGTACATCCGGCACTCCGCCAGCAAGGCCAGCAGATTCGGTTCACGCTCCCGGGCCTTGAGAAAAACCACGCCAATATGCTGCTGCAGGCGATAGCGCGCTTGCAGGGGAATCAGCTTGACCCGGTTCTCGTACACGGCGGACACCCTTCCTGGCAACAGCGCGTAACCCACGCCCGAGCTCACCATGCTCAGCAGGGTGAAAATGTCATGCACTTGCATGGCCACTTTCGGTTCGAAGCCCGCTTGCTGAAAAACCCGGATGCTGTCGCGATGGGTGGCGAAGCCTTGGGTCAGGCTGATGAACGTCGCCTCCACCAGATCGGCAAGGTCCACTTCAGGCTGCTCGGCAAAGGGCGAATCGACCGGGGTGGCAAGGAAGATATCGTCGGAGCACAGCGGCAGATGCTCGAAGAGCGGGTCGTTGATGCTCTCGTCCAGCGATATCAGGATGGCGTCGAGTTCATGGTTCTTCAGGCGCCCCAGCAGGTCGACGTTCGAGCCGAGGGACAGATCGATGGTCAACTCGCTGCGCCGCAGTTTTAGGCCCATGACCAGCTTGGGGACGGTCTTGACGGTCAGCGAATACAGCGAGCCCAGCTTGAACCGGTCAGCGTAGAACCCCGCCGCTTCGCGGGTCTGGCGCACCATCTGCTCGGCATCCTGGATCAGCTGGCGGGCTTTCTTCTCCAGGACATAGGCGCTTTCCAGCGGGATGAGCTGTCGGCCCGCCTGCTTGAACAATGGGCAGCGCAGCGCACTTTCCAGGGAGTGGATGGCCCGGTGCACGCTGACCGTGCTGGTGGACAAGGCTTCGGCGGCACGTCCGAGGTTTCCGCAGCGCATGAAGGAAAGGAATATCTCGAGTTTCTTCAGGGTGAGTTCTTCGTCTATCAGCATGGGTGCAGGACCTTTGGCGATAGGCCTCACCCTGACCGATCAACCCATCGAAATCAATGCCTTGCGGGAGGATTGCAGAAACGAAAAAAGGACCCGAAGGTCCTTTGATCTTAATTTGGAGCGGGAAACGAGACTCGAACTCGCGACCCCGACCTTGGCAAGGTCGTGCTCTACCAACTGAGCTATTCCCGCATTTGTTGCTGTGTATCCGAATCTGAATTCAAATGTGAAGGTATACGCCCCACTGAATCAACATCGAATAAAAAATCCAATCACCGTCGAGTGACTGGATTTTTGGGGATTTTTGGTCGGGACGGAGTGATTCGAACACTCGACCCCTTGCACCCCATGCAAGTGCGCTACCGGGCTGCGCTACGCCCCGACTGCATTCTCGGTGTTGCTGAGAACGATGAGGAATCTACCTTAAGCTTTTGAATTTTGGAAGGATTATTTTCACAACCCTATCAAAATCTGCCTCAGGTCATTTCTTCAGAACTACCAGCACATCTTCCAGTTCGGTAATCATCTGCCGAATCAGTTGTTTGTACTGGGTGGTATCGTCCTTGGCCTCATCACTGGACAGACGCAGACGCGCACCGCCAATGGTGAAGCCCTGGTCGTACAGCAAGGCGCGGATCTGACGAATCATCAGCACATCCTGGCGCTGATAATACCGACGGTTTCCGCGGCGCTTGACCGGGTTGAGTTGCGGGAACTCCTGCTCCCAATAACGGAGCACGTGCGGTTTTACCGCACAGAGCTCACTGACCTCACCGATGGTGAAGTAACGTTTTCCCGGAATAGGCGGGAGTTCGTCGTTATGGCTTGGTTCCAGCATAAGCCTCAACCCGGGCCTTCAGTTTCTGCCCTGGACGAAAGGTGACGACGCGGCGTGCCGTGATCGGGATTTCTTCCCCGGTTTTCGGGTTGCGTCCCGGACGCTGGCGCTTGTCGCGCAGGTCAAAATTGCCGAAACCGGACAATTTGACCTGCTCGTTGTCTTCAAGAGCGTGCCTGATTTCCTCAAAGAACAGTTCGACCAGTTCTTTGGCCTCACGCTTGTTCAGGCCCAGCTCCTCGTACAGCCGTTCTGCCATCTCAGCTTTCGTCAGAGCACCCATACGCTATTTCCTTAACGTGGTGTTCAACCTTTGTTCGAGCGAGGTGAGGATGTTTTGGGTCGTGGCATTCACCTCATCGTCGTTAAGAGTGCGCGATGGATGTTGCCAGGTCAAGCCGACCGCCAGGCTTTTTCTATCAGGATCAATACCTTTACCCTGGTAGACGTCAAACAGCCTGAGGTCCGTGAGCCATTCGCCTGCATTCTCACGAATTACTTCAAGCACAGAACTTGAAGCAACATCACGGCCGGCAATCAACGCCAGGTCGCGACGAACTTCCGGGAACTTGGACAGCTCGTGGAACTTCGGCAGACGCCCTTCCACCACTTCACCCAGCACCAACTCGAAGAGGAACACACTGCGGTCCAGACCAAGGGTCTTGGCCAGTTCCGGATGCAGTGCACCGAGGAAACCGACTTCACGACCATTGCGCTCGATACGTGCAGTCTGGCCCGGGTGCAACGCCGGGTGCTTGCCGGCGACGAAGGTGAATTCGTTCAGCGAACCGGACGAATTCAGCAGCGCCTCGACATCCGCCTTGACATCGAAGAAGTCGATGCCGTCGCGACCGTTGGCCCAGCCCTCTGGCAGACGACTACCGCAAACCACGCCAGCCAGCATGGGCTGCTGTTGCAGACCCTCCAGTTGGCCGACGAAGCGCAGACCGCTTTCGAACAGGCGCACGCGATCCTGCTGACGATTGAGGTTGTGCTGCAACGCCTTGACCAGGCCCGGCCACAGGGACGCGCGCATGGCGGCCATGTCGCTGGAGATCGGGTTGGCCAGCAGCAGCGGCTCAACGCCTGGGGTGAACAGTTCGAACAGTTTCGGATCGATGAAGCTGTAGGTGATCGCTTCCTGGTAGCCACGGGCGACCAGCAGACGACGCAGCGACGGCAGCTCACCGCGAGCTTCGGCACATGCCTGAGGAGCCAGACGTGCTTGCGGGTAACGGACCGGCAGGCGGTTGTAGCCGTACAGGCGACCCAGCTCTTCGATCAGGTCGACCTCGAGGCTGATATCGAAGCGATGGCTTGGCACTTCCACCTGCCATTGGCCTTCGCCGGCGGTGGTTTTCAGGCCCAGGGCATTGAGCAGTTGCTCGACCTCGGCTACGGCCATTTCCATACCCAGCATCTGGGTGATGCGCTCGGCGCGCAGAGTGATCGGCGCAATCTGCGGCAGATGCTGCGCGCTGAGGGCTTCGATCACCGGACCGGCTTCGCCGCCAACGATCTCCAGCAGCAGGCCGGTGGCGCGCTCCATGGCTTCACGGGCCAGTTGCGAATCGACACCACGCTCGTAGCGGTGCGAGGCATCGGTGTGCAGGCCGTAGGAACGGGCCTTGCCAGCGACGGAGATCGGCTCGAAGAAGGCGCTTTCCAGGAAGATGTCGCGAGTAGTGGCGGACACTCCGCTGTGCTCGCCACCCATCACGCCGGCGATAGCCAGGGCGCGGCTGTGGTCGGCGATGACCAGGGTGTCGGCACGCAGGGTGACTTCCTGGCCGTCCAGCAGGACGAGCTTCTCGCCCTCTTCCGCCATACGCACGCGGATGCCGCCGTTGATTTCGGCAAGATCGAAGGCGTGCAGCGGCTGGCCCAGCTCGAGCATCACGTAGTTGGTGATATCGACCGCGGCATCGATGCTGCGTACGTCGGCGCGACGCAGGCGCTCGACCATCCACAGCGGGGTCGGACGCGACAGATCGACATTGCGGATGACCCGGCCCAGGTAACGCGGGCAGGCAGCAGGAGCCAGTACCTCGACCGGACGCACTTCGTCATGCACGGCATTGACCGCAGGCACTCCCGGGCGGCTGACCGGAGCGGCATACAGGGCGCCGACTTCACGGGCCAGACCGGCCAGGGACAGGCAGTCGCCACGGTTCGGGGTCAGGTCGACTTCAATGCTGGCGTCGTCCAGATCCAGATACTCGCGGATATCCTTGCCAACCGGTGCGTCGGCAGCCAGTTCCAGCAGGCCGTCGTTATCGTCGCTGATCTGCAGTTCGGAGGCCGAGCAGAGCATGCCGTTGGATTCGACACCGCGCAACTTGGCCTTCTTGATCTTGAAGTCGCCCGGCAGTTCGGCGCCGATCATGGCGAACGGGATTTTCAGGCCCGGACGCACGTTAGGTGCACCGCAGACGACCTGGAAAGTCTCGCTGCCGTTGCTCACCTGGCAAACGCGCAGCTTGTCGGCGTCGGGGTGCTGTTCAGTGCTCAGCACCTCACCCACCACGATACCGCTGAATTGGCCGGCGGCCGGGGTCACGCTGTCGACCTCAAGACCTGCCATCGACAGACGGGCTACCAGCTCGTCACGGGAAACCTGCGGATTGACCCAACCGCGCAGCCACTTTTCACTAAATTTCATCCTGCTCTCCTAAAGATTCGTTACGGGTGCGCGACTAGCGAAATTGCGCGAGGAACCGCAAATCGTTGTCGAAGAACAGGCGCAAATCATTGACGCCGTAACGCAGCATGGCCAGGCGCTCAGCCCCCATGCCGAAAGCGAAGCCCGAGAACTCTTCGGGGTCGATACCGGACATGCGCAGCACGTTTGGATGGACCATGCCGCAGCCCATGACTTCCAGCCAGCCGGTCTGCTTGCAGACGCGGCAGCCTTTGCCACTGCACATCACACACTGGATATCGACTTCAGCCGAAGGCTCGGTGAAGGGGAAGAACGATGGACGGAAACGTACCGCCAGTTCTTTCTCGAAGAACACCCGGAGGAACTCTTCGATGGTGCCTTTGAGGTCGGCAAAATTGATGTCGCGATCGACCAGCAGGCCTTCGACCTGGTGGAACATCGGCGAGTGGGTCAGGTCCGAGTCGCAACGGTAGACGCGACCTGGGCAGACAATACGGATCGGCGGCTGCGAGGACTCCATGGTCCGCACCTGCACCGGCGAGGTGTGGGTGCGCAGCAGCATGTTCGCATTGAAATAGAAGGTGTCGTGCATTGCCCGAGCCGGGTGATGGCCGGGAATGTTGAGCGCTTCGAAGTTGTGATAGTCGTCTTCGACCTCTGGGCCTTCGGCAATGCCATAGCCGATATGGGTGAAGAACTGTTCGATGCGTTCGAGGGTACGGGTGATCGGGTGCAGACCACCGGAAGTCTGGCCACGGCCCGGCAAGGTCACGTCAATGCATTCGGCCGCCAGGCGAGCGCTGAGCTCAGCCTCTTCGAAGGCGGTCTTGCGCGCATTGAGCACTTCGGTGACGCGTTCCTTGGCGTCGTTGATCAGCGCACCGACTTTCGGACGCTCATCGGCTGGCAGGTTGCCCAGGGTCTTCATCACCTGGGTCAGTTCGCCTTTCTTGCCAAGGAATTGAACCCGGATCTGCTCCAGGGCATTGATGTCTTCAGCGCGCTCCACAGCTTCCAGGGCTTGTGAGACCAGCGCATCCAGGTTTTCCATGTACAGACTCCAGATACGAAATAGGGGAAGAGCTTACAGGCTCTTCCCCTATTTATGACGTTTAACATTCGCCGCCGAATTCGACGGCGAATGATTGTCGTGGGTACTTAAGCCAGGACGGCTTTAGCTTTCTCGACAATCGCAGCAAACGCCGCTTTTTCGTTCACTGCCAGATCAGCCAGAACCTTACGGTCGATCTCGATGGACGCCTTTTTCAGACCAGCGATCAGACGGCTGTAGGACAGACCGTTGTTGCGAGCACCAGCGTTGATACGGGCGATCCACAGAGCGCGGAACTGACGTTTTTTCTGACGACGGTCGCGGTAGGCGTATTGGCCTGCCTTGATGACCGCTTGCTTGGCAACACGGAATACGCGGGAACGCGCGCCGTAGTAGCCTTTAGCCAGTTTCAGAATTTTCTTGTGACGCTTACGAGCGATGACGCCACGCTTTACACGAGCCATGAGTTACTTCCTCTATCTTTGACCGAAATTAACGTACGCGCAGCATGCGCTCGACTTTTGCAACGTCCGACGGGTGCAGCAGGCTGCTACCACGCAGTTGACGCTTACGCTTGGTCGACATTTTGGTCAGGATGTGGCTCTTGAAAGCGTGCTTGTGCTTGAAGCCGGAAGCGGTTTTCAGGAAACGCTTCGCGGCACCGCTTTTGGTTTTCATTTTTGGCATGTTCGGATACTCCGCATTCAGTGGATAAACATAACCGCAAGGCCTGCCGTGCCCTGGTGGTTACTTCTTTTTCTTGGGGGCGATGACCATCATAAGCTGGCGTCCTTCCATCTTCGGATGCTGCTCAACGGTGCCGTATTCAGCGAGGTCGGCTTCGACCCGCTTCAACAGCTCCATGCCCAGCTCCTGGTGAGCCATCTCACGGCCGCGGAATCTCAGAGAGATCTTGGCCTTGTCCCCATCATTAAGGAAACGTACCAGGTTGCGTAGTTTTACCTGGTAATCCCCTTCTTCCGTCCCTGGACGAAACTTGATTTCTTTGATCTGGATCTGCTTCTGGTTCTTCTTCGCCGCAGCCTGCTGCTTCTTCTTCTCGAAGAGGCTCTTGCCGTAGTCCATGACCCGGCACACAGGAGGTACAGCGTCAGCAGAAATTTCTACCAGATCCAGCTTCGCTTCATCAGCGATACGAAGCGCTTCATCAATCGAGACGATGCCAATCTGCTCGCCGTCAGCGCCAATTAACCGAACCTCGCGGGCCGAGATATTCTCGTTGATCGGGGCCTTCGGTGCAGTTCGTTTATCCTGTCTCATATCACGCTTAATGGTAATTACTCCGAATCTTGGCGACCACGCCGGGAAACCGCTTGCGCAAGCAAGTCCGCGAACTGGGCGACGGGCATGGAGCCCAGGTCAGCACCTTCACGGGTACGCACAGCGACAGTTTGCGTTTCGACTTCCCGATCTCCAATAACCAAGAGATAGGGAACCTTGAGCAAGGTATGCTCGCGGATTTTAAAGCCGATCTTTTCATTTCTCAAGTCAGACTTGGCACGGAATCCGCTATTGGCCAGGGTTTTTTCCACCTGAAGGGCGAATTCGGCCTGTTTGTCGGTGATATTCATGACCACCGCCTGGGTTGGCGCCAGCCAGGCCGGGAATGCACCTTCGTAGTGCTCGATCAGAATTCCGACGAAACGCTCGAACGAACCGAGAATGGCACGGTGCAGCATCACTGGGTGCTTGCGACCGTTGTCTTCGGAAACGTACTCGGCACCAAGGCGGATCGGCAGGTTGAAGTCCAGCTGCAGGGTACCGCATTGCCATACGCGACCCAGGCAGTCCTTCAACGAGAACTCGATCTTCGGACCGTAGAAAGCACCCTCGCCCGGCTGCAGGTCATACGCCAGGCCAGCGTTGTCCAGTGCAGCGGCCAGCGCGGCCTCGGCACGATCCCACAGCTCGTCGGAGCCGACACGTTTTTCCGGACGAGTGGACAGCTTGAGCTGGATATCCTGGAAACCGAAGTCGGAGTACACGTCCATGGTCAGCTTGATGAATGCAGCCGACTCGGATTGCATCTGGTCTTCGGTGCAGAAGATGTGTGCGTCATCCTGGGTGAAACCGCGCACACGCATGATGCCGTGCAGCGCGCCGGATGCTTCGTTGCGGTGGCAAGCACCGAACTCGGCCAGACGCAGCGGCAGCTCGCGGTAGCTTTTCAGACCCTGGTTGAACACCTGCACGTGGCACGGGCAGTTCATCGGTTTGATCGCGTAGTCGCGGTTTTCCGACTGAGTGGTGAACATGTTGTCGGCGTAGTTGGCCCAGTGCCCGGACTTTTCCCACAGGGTACGATCGACCACCTGCGGAGTCTTGATCTCCAGGTAGCCGTTGTCGCGCTGCACCTGGCGCATGTACTGCTCCAGCACCTGGTACAGGGTCCAGCCGTTCGGGTGCCAGAACACCATGCCCGGCGCTTCTTCCTGGAGGTGGAACAGGCCGAGACGCTTGCCGATCTTGCGGTGATCGCGCTTTTCGGCCTCTTCGATACGCTGGATATAAGCTGCCAACTGCTTCTTGTCGGCCCAGGCGGTGCCATAGACGCGCTGCAACTGCTCGTTCTTGGCATCGCCACGCCAGTAGGCGCCAGACAGCTTGGTCAGCTTGAACGACTTGAGGAAGCGAGTGTTCGGCACGTGCGGACCGCGGCACATGTCGACATATTCTTCGTGGTAGTACAGGCCCATCGCCTGCTCATCAGGCATGTCCTCGACCAGGCGCAGCTTGTAGTCTTCGCCACGGGCCGTGAACACGTCGATCACCTCGGCACGCGGGGTGACCTTCTTGATGACATCGTAGTCCTTGTCGATCAGCTGCTGCATGCGCTGCTCGATCGCCGCCATGTCTTCAGGCGTGAAAGGACGCTCGTAGGCGATGTCGTAGTAGAAGCCTTCGTCAATGACCGGACCGATGACCATTTTCGCGGTCGGGTACAGTTGCTTCACAGCGTGACCGACAAGGTGCGCGCAGGAGTGACGAATGATTTCCAGCCCCTCTTCGTCCTTGGGCGTAATGATTTGCAGACGGGCGTCGTGTTCGATCAGGTCGCAAGCATCGACCAGCTTGCCATCGACCTTGCCGGCCAGCGTAGCCTTGGCCAGGCCTGCACCAATGGATGCGGCGACCTCGGCGACGGTAACCGCCTTGTCGAACGTACGTTGACTGCCATCGGGAAGAGTAATTACGGGCATGGCGCCTCCTCTCCTAGTGGTGACCCCTACCAAAGGTCACGTGGGTTGGGATGAGCCAGTACGCGATTCGCCCCTGTCTTTTCTCTCGAAAAGCCTGCCTCACAGTGGCAGAAGTCGAATGCCTGCCAGGGAACGAACCAGAGTGACTGGAACAGAAATAAGTAAGAACGGAAACGCACGGAACAGAGGTCCAGCGAAACCGAGCCAAGCATGCTAGCACACGGATTGGCGCCTGCGACGTGCGAGAGCGGTGACAAGCGGAAATATTTGGAAAAAGGACCGCCGAGTGAACTCCCGCGATTTTTTACCGATCAGAGTCACTGAAGCGTCCTACTCTTCCATGAGACCGACAACCCAAGGAGTGCACGGTTATGCGACTTCATTCCCTTCTCACACTGACCGCCGCCGGATGCCTGCTACTGCCCCTGGCCGCCACCGCCGGTCCATGGCCCGCAGGCAAGAAAGGCGAATACATGGATCAATGCGTGCAGGTCGCCACTGGACAGGGCGTCAGCGCCAGCAAAGCCGACGAGCACTGCAAATGCGGCGCGAACGCCCTCGAGAAGAACTTCACCACCCAGGAAATCGAAAAACTGGACAGCAGGACCGAGATCGATGCTTCCCTGAGGGCGCGAGCCGAGACTGCGGTCAAGGCCGCCTGCGCACCCAAAAAATAAGCTGACCCGGCTGATTCTTGCGCCAGGTCAGCATTCGATGAAGCTAAAAGCCACCACATCCGAATAATTAGACTATGATGTCCCGGTGCATCCTGTTGGCTCTCGGCGACACCGCACTACCGAAAATCAAGTTTCCTGGAGATACACCCCATGTCCAATCGCCAAACCGGCACCGTCAAATGGTTCAACGATGAGAAAGGCTACGGCTTCATCACTCCTCAAGGTGGCGGTGACGACCTGTTCGTACACTTCAAGGCCATCGAATCCGACGGGTTCAAATCCTTGAAAGAAGGCCAGACCGTATCCTTCGTGGCTGAGAAAGGCCAAAAAGGCATGCAGGCTGCACAAGTTCGCCCAGAGTAAGTTCTCTGGCGAATAAAAAACCCGTCGCTCGCGACGGGTTTTTTTATGCCTGGAATTCGTTGATCAACCGCAATTGACCCGGCTGACAACGCCCTTGTCGTCAGCATGCAGATTCAGACGCTCGGAACGATACTCCAGGGTAATCGCATCGGTTGGTTTCAGAATACGAGCCAACTGCGCCCCACTCGCCTTGCGCGCCTGCTCCAGCAAATCGGCGGACGCCGCCTTGCCGACTGCAAACTCGGCACTGCTAGCTTCGCAACGACTGTCAGGGTTTGCGGAAACCACAGGCTCAGACGTTTTCGACCCACTGCCACCGCTACTGCAACCAACCAGAACGACGGCGGCCAGCAGGCTCACCAGTGATGCACGCATGGGAAACATGAATCCTCCTTAGGGATACTGAATGCTGTTCGATCCGACAGCATTTCATGCCAGTTGTTGCAAAAAAGGGCGCCAGTCTGCCCGAGTCGTCTCTCCAGGGGAAATGACAATAGTGTCTGGATTTTGCGCCGAATGACTCAGTAAAGATCAATATAGTCGCTCGAAGGCTTTGGCCAATTATCCTGCAGGACCTTGAATACCTGGCGAACCCAGCGCTCATCCTCTGCGGCCGCGATGCCGACACAACCAGAGCCGGCAGCCCAGGTTTCCAGGCGAAACAGCACACCATCGAGTTGGGCGCCACCAACGACCTCGGACAACCAGGCCAGCCCCTGTCGGCTGACGCGTAGCTGGTTGTGTTTCATGCCATTGCCATTGGCAAGCAGTTGGCGAACCTGTTCGAGGGTAAATTGCTGCGGGTCGTTGAGGTCGATATTCATGCTGCGGCCCTGCCGATGAAAATACCGATAGTTTGCCACGCCGGCGCCCTTATGCCTAAGTCGCAGAGCCGCCTCGCGCGGGGGATGGTTAAACTGGAAACGCAGCGCCCAGGCCTTGCCAACCGCTGTCGAACAACTGACGAACCGGCCGTTCACCTTCAATAAAACGAGTCACCGCGAGAGCACCATGACCAGCCACAGCATCGACGCCGACATCAAGGTGAAATGGCCTGAAGGCCAGAGCGCCTACAGCCCCGGAACAGCGGAAGAACTGACCCTTATCGCAATCGACCTGCTGGTCAAGGAGATGGGTAGCGACGCCGCTCGCACCTTTATCGATCAGGTCTTCGAGCGTTATCGCCACGACCCCGTCAACGCCCCCTCACACGACATCACAAGCCGAGCTCAGCCAACCGGGGAATCGACGGTTGCGCCCCCGCACGAGTGACCGAAATCGCAGCTGCACGCTGACCGAAGCTGATTGCCTCGCGCTCAGTGCATCCCCTGGCCAGGGCTGCGGCGAAAGCGCCAACGAAGGTATCGCCGGCGGCCGTTGTATCTACCGACTGCACGACCGGTACGGTGAAGTGCTCATCACCCTGGACATCGACCAGCAAGGCCCCCTGCGCCCCCAAAGTGACGATTACCCGCTCCACCCCAAAGCCCTGTAACTGCCGGGCGGCAGAACGCGCCGAGGACAGATCCCACACCGGCAGACCGGTCAAAGCCGCCAGTTCACTTTCATTGGGAATCAGGTAGTCGATATTGGCGAGCCACTCCACGGGTAACGGCCCACTGACCGGAGCGGGATTGAGAATCACCGTCTTGCCCAGCTCCCGTGCCCGGGCAAGGGTGAATGCCACCGTCTGTGTCGGGACCTCCATCTGGCAGACAACCACATTGGCGCTCTGCAACAACGCATCGAAACGCTCTATCGAGCCAGGCAGAAGGTAGCCGTTGCTGCCAGCGACAATGACAATGGTGTTCTGACTCGCGGCATCCACCACAATCAGCGCCACACCACTGGACACACCGGCAATCACCTCCACCGCCGTACAATCGATGCCCTCGGCGGACAAACCATCACGCAATTGCTGACCGTAGGCATCATCGCCGACGCAGCCGACCATCGCCACCTGCGCTCCCATCCGTGCTGCCGCGACCGCCTGGTTTGCCCCCTTGCCCCCAGGAACGGTGTCGAAGGTCGTTCCGGCCAGCGTCTCCCCTGCCCGCGGCAGACGTTCGGCCCGAGCAACCAGATCCATATTGAGGCTACCGACTACCACTACCCTGCCTTGCATGCGCCCCTACCTCTCTTCAGCGAACAGGTCCGGGCTGCGCCCGGTGGACTCGCGCAAGACGATCTTCGGCGCAACGATCCGCTGCTCTGTCGGCAATGCTTCAGCACCACTGATACGTCGCAGCAACATCGATGTCGCCATCTCGCCAAGATCGCGAATGGATTGCCCGACAGTGGTCAGCGCCGGGTAGACGTATTGGCACATCTGGATATCGTCGAAGCCGATCACCGACAACTCGCCCGGCACCGTGATATGTCGCTCGGCGGCCGCACGCAATACGCCCATACCAATCATGTCGTTGCCGGCAAAGATTGCCGTAGGGCGATTGCGGCCGAGCAATTGGGCCGCCACACCGTAACCACCAAGACTGGTGAAGTCGCTGTTTATCACCCGCCCCTCGCGCAGCGTCACGCCAGCCTCGACCAACGCACGCTGGAAACCGGCAAGGCGCATCTTTGCCACACTGGTATCTGCCGGTCCGTTGATACAGGCGATGTCCACATGCCCAAGGTCAAGAAGGTGCCGGGTAGCCAGATACGCGCCCTGTTCATGGTCGATACGCACAAGATCGGCATCCACACCCTCCAGTGCACGATCGAGAATGACCATCGGGGTACGTACGCTGGACAGGCTGTCGAGCAGGTCACGATCCTCACCCACCGAGGCGACGATCAGGCCGTCGATGCGCTTTTCCAGGAGCACCCGCAGGTAACTGCGCTGCTTTTGCGGGTTGTCGTCGGAGTTGCACAGGATCACGCAGTAGCCATTGCGTTCGCAGGCATCCTCGATACCCCGGGCCAGCTCGGCAAAATAGGGATTGACGCTATTGGGCACCAGCAGGCCGATGGTCGCGGTACTGCGCGCCTTGAGCGAGCGCGCCACGGCACTGGGCACGTAATCGAGCTGAGCGATGGCTGCCTCGACCTTCAACCGCACAGGCTCGCTGACCGGCCGGGTCTTGTTCAGCACGTGGG
The DNA here is from genome assembly GCF_057808595.1 of Pseudomonas sp. FG98. NCBI lineage: Bacteria > Pseudomonadati > Pseudomonadota > Gammaproteobacteria > Pseudomonadales > Pseudomonadaceae > Pseudomonas > Pseudomonas sp. FG98. The sequence continues at coordinate 160,998 of NZ_JBMDIJ010000002.1, forward strand.
AAACGGTGGTGTAGGAAATGCCGGCCAGCGCCGCTACGTCTTTTATGGTTGCCATGCTTTCAATTCCGCCGGCCGGTACGCCGACTGCGATAGGTGTCGAGAATCACGGCGATCACGATGACCGCTCCAGTGATGATGCGCTTGGTAGGCTCGGAAGCCCCGATCTGTGCCAGGCCCGCCGCCAGCACCGAGATGATCAGTACGCCGAAGAAGGTACTGACGACCGAACCCCGCCCTCCCATCAGACTGGTACCACCGATCACCACGGCCGCGATGACCTGCAGCTCCAGGCCGGAGCCGGCATTGGGATCCGCCGCTTCCAGACGTGAAATCTGGAACAGTGCTGCCAATCCGGCGAGCAAGCCCATCAGGGAGAACACGAGGATCCTGTAGGGTCGCGGATCGACCCCGGCCAGGCGCACCGCCTCTTCGTTGGTGCCTATACCGATCAGGTAACGCCCGAAGACCGTGCGCCCGAGCACCAGTTGAGCCAGTACGACTACCGCCAGCGCAATCAGAAAGGACGGCGAAACACCCATGGCAAAAGGCTCGGATAGCCATGCCAGAGCGTCGCCAATGTAGGCTGTGCGCGAGTCGGTCAGTTGATAGGCGGCGCCCCGGGCAATTTCCAGCACGCCCAGGGAAACAATGAAGGAGGGAATACGCCAGGCCACGGTAATGGACCCGGTCAGGCTACCGACCAGCGCAGCGCAGCCCATGCCCAACAGGGCCGCAGGCAATACACTCCAGCCCCAGCCAAGCATGGCCACGCTCACTACCGAGCCCGCCAGGGCCAATACCGAACCGACGGACAGATCGATACCACCGATGATCAGCACGAAGGTCATGCCAACCGCCAGGACCATCAGATCGGGAATCTGGTTGGCCAAGGTGCTGAAGGTGGCGTACGACAGGAAATGACTGCTGAGCAGGGAAAACAGCACCACCATGCCCAGCAAGGCAGCGGACAGCCCGAGATAGGTACCCAGCGAGAGCTGGCCAGCGCTGCGCTTGCTGCCGAGCGCGGTACCCGGAGAAGATATTTTCATTGAAGGCTTCCGAACGCTGCGTCGGACAGCAGCGCTTCACGTTTCTGATAGCCGGAAAAGGCCGCATCAAGGAGCTCACCCTGGCTCCAGCCGCCCCGCTCGAAGGTGTCGACCAGACGCCCCGCGGAAATCACACCGATGCGATCACAGATCAGCATCAACTCACGCAGATCACTGGACACCACCAGCAACGCCTTGCCCTGACTCGCCAGCTCGGCAAGCAAAGCATAGATATCCAGCTTGGCGCCGACATCGATGCCTCGGGTTGGTTCGTCGAACAACAGCACCGTACAGTCACGCTCGAGCCAGCGACCGATCACCACTTTCTGCTGGTTACCACCCGACAGTTCGCCAACCGACTGTCCCGGCCCTGCGCTACGGATGCGCAAGGCGTCGATACGACGCTCGGCCAGCGCCTGCTCGGCAGCGCGATCCAGCACTCCCGCTCGGGACACCGCCTCGAGATTGCCCAGGACCAGGTTCGCGCTGATCGACTCGCTCAGCAGCAAGCCCTCGCCTTTGCGGTCTTCGCTGATCAGCGCAAGGCCCTGGCGCACCGCCGCCATCGGCGAGTCGATCCGGCAGACCCGCAATGGCTGCCCCAACTCCACCGTACCCTGATCGGCAGTGTCGGCACCGTAGATCAGGCGTAACAGCTCGGTACGCCCTGCCCCCACCAGGCCACACAACCCGAAGATTTCGCCAGCACATACTTCGAAGGAAACATCGATGACCTTGTCGCTGCGCCCAAGGCCGCTGACCCGCAACAAAGGTTCGCCGATACGCCTCTCCTGCGCATCGAGATGCTCACCCAGCTCCCGCCCAACCATCAGCCTGACCAGTTCTTCGCTGCTGTAGCGCTGGATCGGATCGACACAGACCAAACGACCATCACGCAACACCGCGATCCGTTGCGCCACACGCTTGAGCTCTTCGAGCCGATGCGAGATGTAGACGATCGCGACACCACGTTGGCGCAGCAGCTCGACCTGGGCGAACAGCAACTCCACCTCGCGCTCGGTGAGCATGGCGGTCGGCTCATCGAGAATCAGCAGATGGCAGTCGCCGATCAGGTTGCGAGCGATCTCGACCATTTGTTGATGCCCGATACCCAGATCAGCCACCAGCGTGTCCGGATCGATGGCGTCCAGCCCCATCCGCACCATGGCCTCCCTGGCCTGCTCACGCAGACGCTGGCGATCGATCCAGCCGAAGCGGCCAGGCAGATGATGGAGAAACAGGTTTTCCGCAACACTGAGCGTCGGCAGCAGGTTCAGCTCCTGCATGACCATGCGCACGCCCAGGCGCTCGGCGGCAGCACGGCTGGCCGGTTGATAGGGCTGTCCGCGAAACTCCATGCTCCCCGCGCTGGCTGATTCCAGACCAGCGATGATCTTCGACAGGGTGCTCTTGCCAGCACCGTTCTCTCCGGTGAGCGCCAGCACCTCGCCGTGCCGGAGAGTCAGGTCGATACCGTCGAGCACCTGCTGCGCGTAGGTCTTGCCAACCCCGCTGATGGTCAGCAGCACGTCCACGCTCATGGCGTGCGGGTCACCAGGTCGACGGGCGTCTGGATGACATTGTCGGCATCCACCTCGGGCTTTTCCCCCTTGAGCATCGTCAACGCCGCCTCGATGCCAAACACTGCCTGGCGGGCAGCGTACTGGTCGGCGGTGGCAAGTACACGACCGTCGGCGAGCATCGGCGCAATGGCCTTGATGTTGTCGTATCCCACTACCTGCACCTGGCCACTGCGGCCTGCGGAGCGCACCGCCGATACGGCGCCCAGGGCCATACTGTCGTTGCCTGCAAGCAACGCCTTGAGGTTCGGGTATTCATTGAGCATCGCGGAGGCAACGGCATTGCCCTTGTTGATCTCCCAGTTGCCGGATTGCACCGAGACGACCTTCATCTGTGCCGCCTCCATTGCGTCCTTGAACCCGGCGGTGCGTTGCTGGGCGTTGGTGGTAGTCGGCACCCCCTCGATGATGCCGACCTCATCACCAGCCTTCAGCTTGCCGGCCAGGTACTCCCCAACCAGGCGAGCGCCCTTGCGATTGTCCGGCCCCACGAAAGGCACGCTCAGTTGCTTGCTTGCCAGCACGCCAGGATCAAGGCGGTTGTCGATATTGACCACGGTGATGCCCGCGTCCATTGCGCGCTTGATGACCGGAACCAGGGCTTTGGAGTCCGCTGGCGCGATCACCAGGGCATTCACCTTCGAGACGATCATCTGCTCGACGATGCGGATCTGGGCGCTGGTATCGGACTCATCCTTGATGCCATTGGATACCAGCTCGAAATCCTCGGAGTGTTCTTTCTGGTAGGCCTTGGCGCCATCTTCCATGGTCAGGAAGAACTCGTTGGCCAGGGATTTCATGACCAGCGCGACCTTGGGACGGTCACCGGCATGCACGACGGAAGCTAGGGGAAGGACGGTGAGCATGGCCATGGCCAGAATCCGTCCACAGGAAGGCAGATGCATGTAGTTCACTCCGCATTTTATGCTTTTTATCGGATCGCAAACGTTTGCTATACCCCACTATGCGAACGGAACCCGACTTTGTCAAATACCGGACAAAGCTCTTTGCAGAGACCGGGGCGCGGGAATTGTCACTCAAACGCTCGGAAAACCGAACTTTTAATTGGAAACCTTCCGGATTTCCGACCCGGAAGAAAGTGCCTTTCCGATTCTAGGCAATGGGCCAGCGTTTGCCGCCCTAACCCCGCGCTTGCGCAAACCAGTTGGATTTATTTTTCAAGCCACGCAGCAAAAGCATGCTGGAGCGGTCACATGGCTTCTTTGAACCGACTAGCTGTTGCGAAAACTCCTACAGTTAAATACTGTATGCGCATACAGCAAAACAAGGAAACACTCTCGTGGCCACCTCCTCCGCTACCACGCCTGCCAGCAGCTATGAGCAGCTCGGCGTCCGCATCCAGAAAATCATCAACGCCCCAACCGCCCAGCGTTCCAGGGCCGCGCTGATCTTCCGCCTCGAACACGAGTCCGTGGACGACTGGGAGACCCTGCTCGAGGAAATAGCAGAAAACGACAACGTCACCCTCGCTCATCGCGACGATGGTGGCGTGCAGATTTTCTGGACGGTGCCGAAGGAAGACTGACGCGGATGAGATTCACGGTATTGGCAGCCAGCTGCCTGTTGTTCAGCCTCACCGCCCACGCCGACGCCCCCCGTACTTTCAGCGAAGCCAAGAAGGTTGCGTGGCGCCTTTATGCACCCCAATCGACGGAGTTCTATTGCGGTTGCAAGTACAACGGTAACAAGGTGGATCTGGCCGGTTGCGGCTATGTCCCGCGCAAGAATGCCAACCGTGCCTCGCGCATCGAGTGGGAACACATTGTGCCGGCCTGGCAGATCGGCCATCAGCGCCAGTGCTGGCAAAGCGGTGGACGCAAGAACTGCTCACGCAACGACACGGTCTATCAGCGCGCGGAAGCCGACCTGCACAACCTGGTACCCAGCATCGGCGAGGTCAACGGCGATCGCAGCAACTTCAGTTTCGGCTGGCTGCCCGAACAGCATGGGCAATACGGATCGTGCCTGACCCAGGTGGATTTCAAGGCGAAGAAGGTCATGCCGCGCCCCTCCATTCGCGGGATGATCGCGCGCACTTATTTCTACATGAGCAAACACTACGATCTGCGCTTGTCCAAGCAGGACCGGCAGCTGTATGAAGCCTGGAACAAGACCTATCCGGCCCAGGCCTGGGAGCGCCAGCGCAACCAGCAGGTGGCCTGCGTGATGGGCCACGGCAACGAGTTTGTCGGCCCGGTGGACCTCAAGGCCTGCAGCTGAACTGCGCTACGCAACGTCAGGCCAGCGTCTGCAGATAGGCGCTGGCCTGTTGGCACCTCTGCAAACGGGCGATATCGGCAGGACCGGGAAGGACGATGCGGGTCAGGTCGCTCTCATCGGCCAGATCCGCCAGCTTCACAGCCCTGGCCAGTGGATCGCAGCCGATCCTTGCGACGAACTCCTCATCGCTTTCTCCTCCCCGCGGGCTCAAGGCCTGAACTGCGGCGAGAATCTTCAAGGCGAAGCCTTCCCGAGCCAGGTCGGACAGGGTCATCGGCGAATCCTGAAGGACCTCGTGCAGCACCGCTACAATTCGCTGCTCAGTGGTCGAAACCCGCAGCATGACCCGCAATGGATGCAGGATATACGCGGCACCTACCTTGTCCCGATGCCCTTCGTGGGCACGGGCTGCAACTGTAATGGCTCGCTCCAGCGTGGACATGGCCCCCTCCTCACCGTTGCTGCACTCATCGATGGAACACCTTCCTCAATGAGCATAGCCCGACAAACGCCGAAGCACCGGCGGCAAGGCGTTGCTGGAGGGCTTATCGCGGAGCGTCGTGCTGGATCACCACCGAGTCGGTGCCCAGGCGCGCCATCACGTCGTTCTTGCTGGATTCGGCCTCGGCCTTCTCCATGAACGGACCAAGCAGGACCACCGGCTTGCCATCGCGGTAGGTCACCGAAGACGGGATGCCCTTCTCGATCAGCCGCGCAGTGATGTCGCTGAGCGCCCCCATGTTCGGCCCCTGGATGATTTCCACATCCCAGCCCTGAGGGGCAGGATCGTTGGCGATGGCGTCGGCGCGCCGCTGCAGGTCGGCGCCACCGCACACTTCGCGGATGCGCAGATCGTTGCCGGTCTCGTCGATGATGATGTTGTAGTCCGCGCCGTTCTTGATCGCCACATAGCTGCGATACGGCAGGTAGCTGCCACTGTCGTCCTTGCCACGGAACTGACCGCAGATATCTCCCTGGGTATTGAACCGCACATTGGCGAACTTGGCCGTCTTCGGATTCGGCAGATGCTCGGCGACCTGCTTGTGAACCCGCTCCGCATCGTTGTCACAGCCGGCCAGGGCCAGTACCGCCATTACCACCGCCACTTTGCGCACGCGCTTACCTCCTGAATTCAAGCGGCGGATTCTAGCACCTGGCTACAACTCGGGTCCGCTACTCCTTGACGCAGTCCACGGTGTAGACCCGCACCCCATCTATTTCTTCATGTTGCAAACCGTGCACGTCGGCGACGAATCCAGGAAAGCCCGTGTCGAAGGCACGGGCGAAGGCGAGGTAATCCAGAATCGAGCGAGTCGCTTCGGTGAAACGCTCTCCGGGCATGATCAATGGAATGCCCGGTGGATACGGCACCAGCATCACGGCGGCGATACGCCCCAGCAACTGCTCGATAGGCACCGCCTCGACCTCGCCACGAACCAGCTTGTCGTAAGCGTCGGCAGGCTTCATCACGACTTCCGGCAGGCGGGTATAGAGACGCTTGAGCTGCTTGGCCGTGGCATTGCTGCGATAACAGCCGTGCAGTTCGTCGCAGAGGTCGCGCAAGCCCATGCCGCGATAGCGTTGCGCCCCTTCGCCGGCAACGCAGGGCAGGCACTGGGTCAGTTCGGTGTTGGCGTCATAGTTGCGCTTGAACTCGAGCAACTCGGTGAGCAAGGTGCTCCATTTGCCCTTGGTGATGCCCATGGAGAACAGCACCAGAAAGGAATACAACCCGGTTTTCTCCACCACCAGTCCGCGCTCCCAGAGAAACTTGCTGACCACCGCCGCCGGGATACCATGACGGTCGAGGCTGCCCCCGGCATCCAGCCCGGGCATGACCAGGGTCACCTTGATCGGATCCAGCAGTACATAGTCCTCGCTGACATCACCGAAGCCATGCCATTGCGCCTGGGGCTCAAGCAACCAGTCCTCGGTGGCGACCCGGTGGATCCCCTCTACCCGGGGCGGCTGCCAGACGCTGAACCACCAGTCCTCGGCATCCAGGTGCTGACGCAGATTGGCCAGGGCCCGACGAAAACTCAGCGCTTCGTCGAACATTTCCTGGAGCAGCGAACGCCCCGCAGGCCCCTCCATCATCGCCGAGGACACATCGAGCGACGCGAGGATGCTGTATTGCGGTGAGGTGGAGATATGCATCATGAAGGCTTCGTTGAAGCGATCGCGGTCCAATTGCCGGCGGCCACCATCCTGCACATGGATCATCGACGCCTGACTGAAAGCGGCCAGCAGCTTGTGGGTGGAATGGGTACTGAATACCAGCGGGCTTTCGGCGCTGCGCGAAGTCCCCATGGCGTAGCGTCCGGCAAAGAACTCATGGAAAGCGGCGTAGGCATACCAGGCCTCGTCGAAGTGCAAGACCTCGACACTGCTGCCAAGGGTCTGCTTGATCAGTTCGGCGTTGTAGCACAGGCCGTCGTAGGTGGAGTTGGTCACTACCGCCATCTTGACCCGCGGCTCGCGGCCCTTGGTCAAGGGATTGGCGAGAACCTTCCCCTGGATCGATTCGGGACTGAACTCGCTCAAGGGAATCGGGCCGATGATGCCCAGTTCGTTGCGCTCCGGGCACAGGTACAGGGGAATCGCGCCGGTCATGATGATCGCGTGCAGCACCGACTTGTGGCAGTTGCGATCCACCAGCACCAGATCGTCACGACCGACCATCGAATGCCAGACGATCTTGTTCGCCGTCGACGTGCCGTTGATCACGAAAAAGGTATGGTCGGCGCCAAAATTGCGCGCGGCACGAGCTTCGGCTTCCGCCAGCGGGCCGGTGTGGTCCAACAGCGAACCTAGCTCCGGCACAGAAACCGACAGGTCCGAACGCAAGGTGTTTTCCCCGAAGAACTGGTGGAAGGCCTGGCCCACGGGACTCTTGCGATAGGCCACGCCGCCTCCATGCCCCGGGGTATGCCAGGAATAGTTGGATTGCGCCGTGTGCTGGACCAGCGCCTTGAAGAACGGCGGCAACAGGCCATCCAGGTAATTGTGCGCGGCGCGGGCTACCTGGCGGGCAAGAAAGGGCACGGTGTCTTCGAACAGGTAAAGGATGCCGCGCAACTGGTTCAGCTCGCTCATGGCGTCGGCGGGGGCGTTCTCGAGAGTGACTTGCTCGCCGAGGGCGAAGATCGGCAGATGGGGTGCGCGGGAACGGGCCAGGCGGATCAGCTCGACCATGTTCTGCAGCAGATGAGTGTTTTCCCCTGCACCTTCGGCGGCGATCAGCATGCAGGCGAGGCCATGATGGGTCGCCGCAACCAGGCGGCCTTCGGCGTAATCGATGGCACTGAGGATGGTGAACCCATCCTGCGCCAATTCCTGGGCGATGCCGCGGACGCGGTCACCGGCTACGGTGTCGGACTTGATGTCACGGTGAACGATCAGAACGGGAAACTTGAGATCCTTGTACATGAGCGGCGTTACCTTCTTCCTGCGGCAGGCCCCACGGGCCGTTCCTCTCAGGGTAGAAGGTCGCCGCCATCACGCGCGGCGAATGCCTCAATTGCTCTGGGTCAGTTGCTGCCAGAGAGCCGGTCCGCCGGCCGACTTGGCGATGGCTTCGAGACGCGCCACATGGGCTTCGAGTTCATCGGCCGAGGCCCGGATGATGCGCCCGGACTGACGGCTGGCCGGCAAGCGCCGGATCTCGCTGCCCTGGGTCGCAGCGCCCTCGCCTTCACCATCATGGCCTGCCAGCGAAAGGCTGGTCTGGCCACCGGTCATCGCCAGGAAGACATCGGCAAGCAACTCGGAGTCGAGCAAGGCGCCGTGCAAATCACGACCGGAGTTGTCGATGCCATAGCGTTTGCACAGGGCATCGAGGCTGTTGCGCTGACCCGGATGACGCTCGCGGGCCATCATCAGGGTGTCGAGGATCTCGCAATGCGCGGAAAGATTGGCGCGATCCTGCTGGCCGATCAGGGCGAATTCGTTATTGAGGAAGCCGACGTCGAACGCCGCGTTGTGGATGACCAGGCGCGCACCCTGGATGAAGTCGAAGAACTCGTCGGCGACCTCGGCGAAACGTGGTTTGCCCACCAGGAAGGCATCAGTGATGCCGTGGACACCAATAGCGCCTTCGTCGCTCGGACGATCCGGCTGCAGGTAGACGTGGAAGTGACGCCCGCTCAGGCGTCGGCCGATCAGCTCGACGCAGCCGATCTCGATGACCCGGTGGCCGTCGGTCACCGGCATACCGGTGGTTTCGGTATCGAGGACTACCGACCTGTTGTTTTGCAAATCCACGTCGGTGCTCTCCTGCCGTGTTGCTCAAAGCGGCGAATCTTAACCCAGCTTCGCCGCCGCGTCCCGGAGATTCATCGGCGGGCGCCTCAGCGCACGCCGCGAACCTCGTCGACGCCGCGGTTGGCCAACTGATCCGCGCGCTCGTTGCCGTGGTGGCCGATGTGACCGCGAACCCATTTCCAGGTGACCTTGTGCCGGTTGACCTGCTCGTCGAGCAACTGCCAGAGGTCGGCGTTCTTCACCGGCTCCTTGGCGGCGGTTTTCCAACCGCGCTTCTTCCAGTTGGTCATCCACTCGGTGATGCCTTTCATCACGTACTGGGAGTCGGTCACCAGCAGCACTTCGCATTCGCGACGCAGCGCCTCGAGGCCCTTGATCGCCGCCATCAGTTCCATGCGGTTGTTGGTGGTTTCACGCTCGCCACCCCAGAGTTCCTTCTCGACCCCCTTGTACACCATCAGCACGCCCCAGCCGCCGGGCCCGGGATTGCCCTTGCAGGCGCCATCGGTGTAGATCTCTACGCTCTCGCTCATGTACAGCCTTTTTCATCGTTGAAGGGTCTGCCTTCCGGGTGAGGCGCCTGGCGATTGACCTTGGCCAGCGGCAGGGGCAGCAGCTTGCCCATCGGCTCGCGACGCTCCTGGCGCAGCGGCCGCAGGCCGACCACCATCTTGCGCGCCACCAGCAGGTAGACACCGCCACCAGAGCTCTGCCAACGCCCGGCAACCCGCTCCCACCCGGCCAGCCGGGCTTGCCAGGCGGGCGAGGCAAGCGGCGGACGATAACACCCGAACCGGCGTTTCTCCAGCGCGAAACCGAGCAGGTTGAGCCAGTCACCCACCCGTGAAGGCGAGATGCAGCGGGCCTTGCGCAAGGCATCGTGAGCGAACACCCGCCGCAGGCCCCAACTGCTCCACGGATTGATTCCGACGATCAGCAGGTGACCACCCGGGCGCACGCTGCTGGCTGCCTCGCGCAACAGGCCGTGTGGGGACAGCGAGAAATCCAGGCCGTGCTGCAGCACCACCACATCGGCCGCGTGTTCGCTCAGCGGCCAGGCCTGCTCTTCGCAGACGATCTCCACTCCCGGCAAGGGCGCGCCCAGGCGAACGTTGCGCTGCACCTGGGGTGCGGTGGGCGGCGGTTCGGCGCAGGGCCCGTAGTGCACCAGGTAGCCGCCGAAATAACGGCCCAGTTCTTCCTCCAGCAGACGCTGCTCTTCGGCAAGCATCAACTGCCCCAGCGGACCGGCGAACCAGTCACGGGCCAGGCTGATCAGTTCGAGCCACTCGGGATCGGCCTGGGCGAAGGCTTGATCGGTCATTGCGTTCTCCCTGGAAGGTTCTCGATGGGACACATAGCTACTAAGATGCACCCTTGTCCCACGTTTGGCGAATCGCTCGATGATACAGATAGAAGCCTTGCCCGCTTTCAATGACAACTACATCTGGTTGTTGCAGGACACCGCCAACCGTCGCTGCGCGGTCGTCGATCCGGGCGATGCAGCACCGGTGCTGGCCTGGCTTGAACAGAACCCTGGCTGGCGCCTCGAGGACATCCTCATCACCCATCACCACAACGACCATGTCGGCGGTGTCGAGACCCTCAAGGCCGCCACCGGGGCGCGGGTCAGCGGGCCGGTCAACGAGCGCATTCCAGCTCGCGACGTGGCGCTGGATGACGATGATGTGGTCCAGGTCCTGGACACCGACTTCCAGGTCTTCGCGGTCCCCGGCCACACCCTGGGGCATATCGCCTATTTCAGTGACGTCCCGGCCACGCCCCTGCTGTTCAGTGGCGACACCCTGTTCGCCGCCGGTTGCGGTCGACTGTTCGAAGGCACGCCGGAACAGATGCATGAATCGCTCCAGCGCCTGGTCAGCCTGCCCGGAGCCACCCGGGTGTACTGTGCCCACGAGTACACCCTGAGCAATCTGCGCTTCGCCTGCGCGGTCGAACCGGACAACCCGCACGTCCTCGCAAGGTTCGAAGAAGTTTCCCGCTTGCGCGCGGAAAATCGCATCACGTTGCCGTCAACCATCGAGCAAGAGCGCCTGACCAACCCGTTTTTGCGGGTAAACGAAACATCCGTTAAAGAAAAAGCAGACGAACGGACGGGGGGCTTAAACCCTACGCCAAGTGCTGTTTTTGCTGGGTTGAGGGCTTGGAAGGATAGGTTCTAAGCATTGCTGCTTGATGACCGGCGGGTTCTGAAAGGTTGACCCGGTGGGGGGCGCTTTCTAGAATCGCCCGACATTTTCGCCCGGAACTCTGTCCCAGCCAATGTCGTCCAATCGCCGCAGAACCTTCAATTCCGTCGCCCTGACGCGCCTGGCACAGGCCGTCGCGCTCGGCCTGACAGCCACGCTCGTGGGCTGCCAGAGCACCAGTCACCTGGGTGACGACGAAAGCGTTCGCGTACACGTCCAGCCGCGCGTGAAGCACAAGCCTGTGTTCGTCCAGGCCAAGCCCGTCGAGCAAGCGCCACAGGACGTCTGGGACCGTATTCGCCAGGGCTTCCAGCTGCAGGACGACATCGGCGTCAACCCGCGCATCGAGCAGCAGCGCCTGTGGTTCGCCAGCAACCCGACCTTCCTCGAAACCGCTGGCGACCGCGGCAGCCTGTACATCCACTACATTGTCGAGCGCCTCGAAGAACGCGACATGCCGCTGGAGCTGGCACTGCTGCCGGCCATCGAGAGCGCCTACAACCCGATGGCCTACTCCCGCGCCCATGCGGTCGGCCTGTGGCAGTTCATCCCTTCCACCGGGCGTCACTACAACCTGCGCCAGACCCGCTTCTACGATGGCCGACGTGACATCACCGCGTCGACCAATGCCGCACTGGACTACCTGACCCGCCTGCACGACATGTTCAACGGCGACTGGCTGCTGGCCCTGGCGGCCTACAACGCCGGTGAAGGCACGGTCAGCCGGGCGATCGAGCGCAATGAGCGTCTCGGCCTGCCCACCGACTACTGGAACCTGCCGCTGCCCCAGGAAACCCGCGACTACGTACCCAAGTTGCTGGCCCTGTCCCAGGTGGTTCTGACCCCCGAAGCCTACGGCGTGAACCTCAACCCGATCGCCAACGAGCCCTACTTCGAGGCCGTGGCCATCAAGGACCGGCTCGACCTGTCCCGGGTTGCCGCCCTGGCCGAGATCGACGAGGACGAACTGTTCCAGCTCAACCCGGCCTTCAAGAAGCGCATGACCGTGGACGGCCCGCAGCAACTGCTGGTACCGACCGCCAAGGCGCAGTTGCTGACCAGCAGCCTGTCGAGCATGAAGCCCGAGGAGTTGCTGGCACTGCAGCCCAAGGCCGCCGTATTCGAGGCCGCCCTCGCCGAAGCCAACACCCCACCAGCGCGCAGCGTGCGCTACCGGGTCAAGCGCGGCGACAGCCTGGGCAGTATCGCCAAGGCCAACCGGGTCAGCGTCAAGGACCTGCAGCGCTGGAACAAGCTCAAGGGCAATCGCCTGACGGCCGGCCAGACCCTGGTCATGCAAAGCAGCCAGCCGATCGCCGTGGCTTCCACCGCCAAGTCCACCTCCGCCAATGGCAAGCAACGCGCGACCCAGTACAAGGTGCGCAAGGGTGATTCGCTGTATCTGGTCGCCAAGCGCTTCAACGTCGAGATGCAGCATCTCAAGCGCTGGAATCCTCGCAGCGGGCAAGCCTTGAAGCCTGGTCAGACCCTCACTGTCTACCTGCCTCACTGATACGAGGAAAGCAGCACGCAAGAGCGGCGCCCAGGCTCCAGGGACACGCTCTTTTTCCTGCCGATACAAGCTGTTACTGTAGGACGCACAAAGCCCAAGCCGCCTGGATCGGATCGCCGACTTGATACGTCCCCTCCTGCTGTCATTCAGCCTGGTCTTGAGCTTTCCCGCGGGCGCTACCATCACCGAAAGTCACGGTTACGCCCAGTTCGGCACGCTCAAGTACCCTGCCAAGTTCACCCACTTCGACTGGGTCAATCCGCAAGCGCCCAAGGGCGGCACCTTGCGTGCAATGGCATTCGGAACCTTCGATACCCTCAACCCCTACACCTTCAAGGGCAGCAGTCCGGTAACCACGCCGAACTTCCAGCAATACGGGGTCAACGAGCTCAACGAAACCCTGATGGTCGGCACTGGCCAGTACGATCCCTCGGGGGACGAAGCCACATCGAGCTACGGACTGATTGCCCGCTCGGTGGAATATGCCGAGGACCGCAGTTGGGTGGTGTTCAACCTGCGCCCGGAAGCGCACTTCCATGACGGTAAGCCGATCACTGCAGCCGATGTGGCGTTTTCCTACCGCACCCTGCTCAAGGAAGGCCATCCGATCTACCGCACCAATCTGCAGGAGGTCGAACGGGTCGATGTGCTCAACCCACAGCGTATCCGCTTCGTGTTCAAGCGCTCCGGCAATCCGCTGCTGATCCTGCGCCTCGGCGAAATGCCAGTGCTGCCACAACACTATTGGAAAGGCCGGGATTTCAAGGCCACCACCTTCGAGCCCCCGCTGGGCAGCGGCCCCTATCGCATCACCGAGGTGCAGCCAGGTCGACGTCTGGTGTTCCAGCGCGTCAAGGACTGGTGGGGCAAGGACCTCGCGGTCAATCGCGGCAAGTACAACTTCGATCGTGTCGAATACGAGTTCTATCGCGACAGCGACGTGGCGTTCGAAGCCTTCAAGGCTGGCGAGTTCGACATCTATATCGAGCACCAGGCAAAGAACTGGGCCAATGGCTACAACTTCCCGGCAGTACGCCGCGGCCAGGTGATCAAGGCGCAGATCAAGCACCAGATCCCGACCCAGACCCAAGGCCTGTTCATGAACAGCCGGCGCGCAGCCTTCGCCGATCGCCGCGTGCGCAAGGCATTGGGCCTGATGCTCGACTTCGAATGGACCAACCGCACGCTGTTCAGCAGTGCCTACCGGCGCGCCACCAGTTTCTATCCCAACAGCGAGTTCAGCGCCGAGGGCTTGCCAGTGGGCAAGGAGTGGCTGCTGCTGGCGCCCTATCGCGATCAACTGCCAGCCCCCCTCTTCACTCAGCCCTTCACCGTCAGCCAGACCGATGGCCGCGGTATCGGTCGCGATAATCTGCGCCAGGCCCTTGAACTGCTCGGCAAGGCCGGCTGGAAACTCAATGGCCAGCGCCTGCTCAACAGCAACGGCCAACCACTGAAGCTGGAAATCCTCCTGGTCAACCCGAACCTCGAACGCATTCTCCAGCCTTACGTGGAAAACCTTGCCAGCATCGGCATCGATGCGCGCCTGCGTACCGTCGATCGCGCCCAATACAAACAGCGCCTGGATCAATTCGACTTCGACATGATCCTGATGACCCTGAGCCAAACCCTCAGCCCCGGGCTGGAACAATGGCAGTACTTCCATTCCAGCCAGGCCAACACCAAGGGCAGCAAAAACTATGCTGGCGTCGACAACCCGGTGGTCGACCACCTGCTCGACACCCTCCTCGCCGCACAGACCCGCGATGAACAAGTGGCCGCCACCCGCGCCCTGGACCGGGTCCTGCTTTGGCAGCACTACATGATTCCAAACTGGTATCTCGACTATCACCGCCTGGCCTACCGCAACCGGTTCGCCTTCGTCACCACGCCGCCCTACACCCTGGGGCTGAATACCTGGTGGCTCAAGCCTTCGGAGAACGCCCAATGATGCCAATGCCCCGTTTGCGCCAGCTGTTCGGCGGCCTGCTGCTGGCTGGCCTGAGCCTTCCAGGCCTGGCTGCACCGCAGCATGCCGTAACCCTCTATAACGAAGCACCGAAATACCCTGCGGACTTCAAGCATTTCGACTACGTGAACCCGGACGCGCCCAAGGGTGGCATTTTTCGCGAGAACGGATTCGGCAGCTTCGACAGCCTCAACCCGTTCATCAGCAAGGGTGTGCCGGCGGACAATATCGACCTGGTCTACGACACCCTGGCCCGGGCCAGTCTTGACGAGCCTTTCACCGAGTACGGCCTGCTGGCCAAACAGATCGAAAAGGCCCCGGACAACAGTTGGGTGCGCTTCTATCTGCGCCCCGAAGCCCGCTTCCAGGATGGACAGCCGGTACGCGCCGAAGACGTGGTCTTCACCTTCAACACCCTGATGAAAAGCGGCGCCCCGCTGTTCCGCGGCTACTACGCGGACGTCGCCGAGGTGGTCGCCGAAGATCCGCTGAAGGTGCTGTTCAAGTTCAAGCACAGCAACAACCGCGAACTGCCGCTGATCCTCGGCCAGATTGCCGTGCTACCCAAGCATTTCTGGGAAGGTCGCGACTTTACCAAGGGCGGCCTGGAAATCCCGGTGGGCAGCGGGCCGTACAAGGTGGCCGAGGTCAAACCCGGGCGTTCGATCCGCCTGGAACGGGACAAGAACTATTGGGGCAAGGACCTGCCGATCAATCGCGGCTTCTACAATTTCGACGCCATCACCGTCGACTATTACCGCGACAACACCGTGGCCCTCGAAGCGCTCAAGGCCGGGCAGTTCGATTACTGGTACGAGACCAGCGCAAAAAACTGGGCGACTGCCTACAACATCCCGGCGGTACGGGAAAAACGCCTGATTCGCGAAGAAATCCCCAATGGCACCCCAACCGGCATGCAGGGCTTCGTCTTCAACCTGCGCCGCCCGGTGTTCCAGGATGTACGGGTGCGCCAGGCGCTGAGCCTGCTGCTGGACTTCGAGTGGACCAACAAGCAACTGTTCAACGGCGCCTATACCCGCACCGGCAGCTACTTCGAAAACTCCGAGATGGCCGCCAAAGGCCTGCCCGACGCGGACGAGCTGAAACTGCTTGAGCCACTGCGGGGCAAGATTCCCGAGCAAGTCTTCAGCGAAGCCTTAAAGAACCCGGTCACCGATGCCAGCGGCATGATCCGCGAGCAACAGCGCGAGGCCTACAAACTGCTCCAGGACGCCGGCTGGCGCATCGAGAACGACAAGATGGTGGATGCCCAGGGCAAGCCGCTGACTATCGAGTTCCTCCTGGCCCAGACCGAGTTCGAACGCATCCTCCTGCCCTACAAGCGCAACCTCGCCGACCTCGGCATCACCCTGAACATCCGCCGCGTCGACGTGGCCGAGTACATCAACCGCCTGCGCTCGCGGGACTTCGACATGATCGTCGGCGGCTTCCCGCAGTCCAATTCGCCGGGCAACGAACAGCGCGAGTTCTGGCAGAGCGGCAGCGCCGACAATCCGGGCAGCCGCAACTACATGGGCCTGAAGGATCCAGCGGTGGACAGCCTGGTGGAGTCGCTGATCAACGCCGACTCGCGCAAGAACCTGGTCACCCATACCCGTGCCCTCGACCGCGTGCTGCTGTGGGGCTACTACGTAGTGCCGAACTGGCACATCAAGACCTGGCGCGTGGCCTACTGGAACCATATCGGTCACCCGGACACCCCGCCCAAGTACGACATCGGCATCAATACCTGGTGGATCAAGCCCGAAGTGACACCGGCCACCCAGGTCAAGGCCGCCGAAGCCGAAGCCGCAGCGAACGGGGAGCAGTGACATGCTGGCCTATATCCTGCGGCGCCTGCTGCTGATCATCCCGACCCTGTTCGGCATCCTGATCATCAACTTCGTCATCATCCAGGCCGCCCCCGGTGGTCCGGTGGAGCAGATGATCGCCAAGCTCGAAGGCTTCGAGGGCGCCACCAGCCGGATTGCCGGCGGCGGCGCCGAAGTCTCTGTGGCCGGCTCCAACTATCGCGGCGCACAAGGCCTGGACCCGGCACTGGTGAAGGAAATCGAGCGCATGTACGGCTTCGACAAGTCGGCGCCGGAACGCTTGTGGATCATGGTCAAGAACTACGCCCAGCTGGATTTCGGCGACAGCTTCTTCCGTGACGCCAAGGTGGTCGACCTGATCGCCGAGAAGCTGCCGGTGTCGATCTCCCTCGGCCTGTGGAGCACGCTGATCATGTACCTGGTATCGATTCCCCTGGGGATCGCCAAGGCCACCCGACATGGCAGTCACTTCGATGTCTGGACCAGCTCGGCAATCATCATCGGCTATGCCATTCCCGCGTTCCTCTTCGCCATCCTGCTGATCGTGGTGTTCGCCGGTGGCAGCTACCTGGACTGGTTCCCTCTGCGCGGCCTGACTTCGAGCAACTTCGACGAACTGAGCACCTGGGGCAAGATAGGTGACTATTTCTGGCACCTGGCCCTGCCGATCACCGCGCTGGTCATCGGCAACTTCGCCACCATGACCCTGCTGACCAAGAACAGCTTCCTCGACGAGATCAACAAGCAGTACGTGGTCACCGCCAAGGCCAAGGGCCTGACGCCGAATCGCGTGCTCTACGGCCATGTGTTCCGCAATGCCATGCTGCTGGTGATCGCCGGCTTCCCCTCGGCTTTCATCGGCATCTTCTTCACCGGCTCGCTACTGGTGGAAGTGATCTTTTCCCTCGATGGCCTTGGCCTGATGAGCTTCGAGGCAGCTATCAACCGCGACTACCCGGTGGTCTTCGGCACCCTGTTCATCTTCACCCTGCTGGGGCTGGTGGTGAAATTGATCGGCGACCTGACCTACACCCTGGTCGATCCACGCATCGACTTCGAAAGCCGGGAGCACTGAGATGAAACTGTCCCCTCTCAATCGCCGCCGCTTCGAGCGCTTCAAGGCCAACCGCCGCGGCTGGTGGTCGCTGTGGCTGTTCCTGATCCTGTTCGGCCTGAGCCTCGGCGCCGAACTGATTGCCAACGACAAGCCGCTGGTAGTGCGCTACGACGGCGAGTTCTACTTCCCGGCATTCAAACGCTACCCGGAGACCACCTTCGGCGGCGAGTTCCCCCTGGAAGCCAACTACAAGAGCCCCTATATCCGCGACCTGCTGGAGAAGAAGCAGAGCTGGGTGGTGTGGGCACCGATTCCGTTCAGCTACCAAAGCATCAACTACGACCTCAAGGTCCCCGCCCCTGCCCCACCCTCGGCGCAAAACTGGCTGGGCACCGACGACCAGGGCCGCGACGTGCTGGCCCGGGTGATCTATGGCTTCCGCATCTCGGTGCTGTTCGCCCTGACCCTGACCGTGCTCAGTTCCATCATCGGCGTGATCGCAGGGGCACTCCAGGGCTTCTATGGCGGCTGGGTCGACCTGGCCGGACAACGTTTCCTGGAAATCTGGTCGGGCCTGCCGGTGCTGTACCTGCTGATCATCCTGGCCAGCTTCGTGCAACCGAATTTCTGGTGGCTGCTGGGGATCATGTTGCTGTTTTCCTGGATGAGCCTGGTCGACGTGGTGCGTGCCGAGTTCCTCCGCGGGCGCAATCTGGAATACGTGCGCGCGGCACGCGCCCTGGGGATGCAGAACGCCGCGATCATGTACCGGCATATCCTGCCCAACGCCATGGTATCGACCATGACCTTCATGCCATTCATTCTCACGGGCGCCATCGGCACCCTGACCGCCCTGGACTTCCTCGGTTTCGGCCTGCCGCCAGGCGCGCCGTCCCTGGGAGAGCTGGTCGCCCAGGGCAAATCCAACCTGCAAGCGCCTTGGCTGGGCATCAGTGCCTTTGCCGTACTGGCCCTGATGCTGAGCCTGCTGGTGTTCATCGGCGAGTCCGCCCGCGATGCCTTCGACCCGAGGAAATGACATGAACAAGGACACCTTGATCGAAGTACGCGACCTCGCCGTCGAATTCGTCAGCGGCGCCCAGCAGCAACGTGTGGTGGAGAGCGTCAGCTTCGACATCCGTCGTGGCGAAACCCTGGCCCTGGTCGGCGAAAGCGGCTCGGGCAAATCGGTCACTGCGCATTCGATCCTGCGCCTGCTGCCCTACCCCCTGGCACGGCACCCGGCCGGGACCATCCGCTACGACAACCAGGACCTGCTGCACCTGGACGAGAAGAAGATGCGCCATATCCGTGGCAATCGCATCGCCATGATCTTCCAGGAACCGATGACCTCGCTGAACCCGCTGCACAACATCGAAAAGCAGATCAACGAAGTGCTGATGCTGCACAAGGGCCTGCGCGGCAAGGAAGCCACTGCACGGACCCTGGAGCTGCTGGAGCTGGTTGGTATCCCTGACCCGGTCAAGCGCCTCAAGGCCCTGCCTCACGAGCTCTCCGGCGGCCAACGGCAACGGGTGATGATCGCCATGGCGCTGGCCAACGAGCCAGAACTGCTGATCGCCGATGAACCGACCACCGCCCTGGACGTCACCGTCCAGTTGAAGATCCTCGAACTGCTCAAGCGTTTACAGGCCAAGCTGGGCATGGCGCTGTTACTGATCAGTCACGATCTGAACCTGGTGAAAAGAATTGCGCACCGTGTATGTGTCATGCAGCGCGGTTGCATCGTCGAACAGGCGTCGTGCGAAGAACTGTTCCGCGCACCACAGCATCCGTACACGAAAATGCTGCTCGGTGCCGAGCCCAGTGGCGGGCCGGCCGGTAATCCGGAAGGTGCGCCGCTGCTGGAGGTCGAGGATCTGCGAGTCTGGTTCCCGATCAAGAAGGGCCTGCTGCGCCGTACCGTGGACCACGTCAAGGCGGTGGACGGTATCAACTTCAGCCTGCCCCAGGGCCAGACCCTGGGAATCGTTGGCGAAAGTGGCTCGGGCAAGTCTACGCTGGGTCTGGCGATCCTGCGGCTTATTGCCAGCCAGGGCGCCATCCGCTTCGAGAACCAGCGGCTGGATGGCATGAGCCAGCAGCAGGTGCGGCCGTTGCGACGAGAGATGCAGGTGGTGTTCCAGGACCCCTTCGGCAGTCTCAGCCCGCGCATGTGCGTGAGCGATATCGTCGGAGAAGGCCTGCGCATTCATCGGATAGGCACGGAAGCGGAACAGGAACAGGCCATCATGGAGGCACTCAGGGAAGTAGGTCTGGACCCGGAAACCCGGCACCGCTACCCTCACGAGTTTTCCGGAGGCCAACGACAACGGATTGCCATTGCCCGGGCACTGGTATTGAAACCGGCGCTGATCCTGCTGGACGAGCCCACCTCGGCGCTCGACCGCACCGTTCAGCGTCAGGTGGTGGAACTGCTGCGCGCGCTGCAGACCAAGTACAACCTGACCTACCTGTTCATCAGCCACGATCTGGCGGTGGTCAAGGCGCTGAGCCATCAGCTGATGGTGGTCAAGCAGGGTCAGGTGGTTGAACAAGGTCCGGCTGCGCAGATTTTCGCTGCACCACAACATTCTTATACACAGCAGCTGCTGGAAGCCGCCTTTTTGGCTCCCACGGCTGTCGATATAACCTGAAGAGGAACAACACATGGGTTTTCTCGCCGGTAAGCGCGTACTGATCGTCGGTGTCGCCAGCAAACTGTCCATCGCATCCGGCATCGCTGCCGCCATGCATCGCGAGGGTGCAGAACTTGCCTTCACCTACCAGAACGAAAAGCTCAAGGGCCGCGTCGAAGAGTTCGCCGCTGGCTGGGGCTCCAACCCTGAGCTGTGCTTCCCTTGCGACGTTGCCAACGACGACGACATCGCCAAGGTCTTCGAGGAACTGAGCAAGAAGTGGGACGGCCTGGACTGCATCGTGCACTCCGTGGGCTTCGCACCGGGCGACCAGCTCGACGGCGACTTCACCGAAGTGACCACCCGTGAAGGTTTCCGCATTGCCCACGACATCAGCGCCTACAGCTTCGTCGCCCTGGCCAAGGCTGGTCGCGAGATGATGAAAGGCCGCAACGGCAGCCTGCTGACCCTGTCGTACCTGGGCGCCGAGCGCACCATGCCGAACTACAACGTCATGGGCATGGCCAAGGCCAGCCTGGAAGCCGGTGTTCGCTACCTGGCCGGCAGCCTCGGCCCGGAAGGCACCCGCGTCAACGCCATCTCCGCCGGTCCGATCCGCACCCTGGCCGCCTCCGGCATCAAGAGCTTCCGCAAGATGCTGGCCGCCAACGAGGCTCAGACCCCACTGCGTCGCAACGTGACCATCGAAGAAGTCGGCAACGCCGGCGCCTTCCTCTGCTCCGACCTGGCGTCGGGCGTCAGCGGTGAAATCATGTACGTGGACGGTGGCTTCAACACCACCGCCATGGGCGACATCTCGGAATAAGTTTCCGGTGAAGGGAAAAGGCCGCTATTGCGGCCTTTTCTTTGTGCGAGGATTTCCGGGGCTGCAGCTTTCAGCAGCGGATAACGGAAATGAAAAAGGCCGCTGACGCGGCCTTTTTCGTTCAAGGTGGAGGCACTCAGTAACGAGTGATTTCCGCCTTGGCTTCCAGTTGCTTGCGATAGGCCGCGAAGTCTTGCTGGCCGGCACGAGAAGCCAGATAGCGACGATACTCGCCCTTCTCCTGCTCGCTAGCCGCGCTGCCATCGTTCACGCCGTTCAAACGCAGGACAACCACACTGCCATCACCCAGGGTGACGGTGGAGTAGACCGGCTTGTCCTTGGCCTCTGGCTTGCTCATGCGGAACAGCGCCTGCAGTTCGACCGGATCGACACCTTCCTGCATGCGGGTAGCCGCTTCCTGGACCTTCCAGGCCTGGCCATCCTGCACCGGTGCGTAGGCGATATTGCCATCGCGCAGACCAGCCACCAGGGCGTCGGTCTTGCTCTTCACGGCAGCGGTCGCCTGCTCCTGGGCCAGATGATCGCGGATCGGACCGGCAACGGCCTCCAGCGGCAGTTGTGCTGGCTTGCGGTGCTCCTTGGCGCGAACGACCACCACGGTTTCAGGATCCAGTTCGATCGCCGAGCTGTTGGAGCCCTCATCCAGCACCTCAGGGCTGAATGCAGCCTGGATGACCTGACGGTTGGCGGTGATACCATCGCCGCCTTCACGACCGAACGGTGCCGATGTCTGCACCTTCAGACCCAGGTCCTGGGCCGGCTGGGCCAGATCCGAGGCTTCGAAGGCTGAATCTTCCAACTGCTTGGTAGCCTCGACGAAACGCTGCTCGACCTGTTGGGTTTTCAGTTCACGGGTCAGTTTGTCTTTCAGGCTGGCAAAGGTCGGGACCTCCGGAGCCTGCACACCCAGCAACTTGATCAGGTGGAAACCGAACTCGGTACGCACGGGTGCGGAAACCTGATCCTTGTTCAGCGCGTACAGTGCGTCTTCGAAGGCCGGATCATAGACACCCTTGCCGGCGTAACCGAGGTCACCACCGTTGTTCGCCGAACCTGGGTCCTGGGAGAACTCCTTGGCCAGCTTGGCGAAGTCCTCGCCCTTGGCCAGGCGTTGCTGGATATCCTCGATGCGGGCCTTGGCCTGGGCTTCGTCCTGCTTGTCGTTGACTTCGACGAGGATGTGCGCGGCGTGGCGCTGCTCGGCGAGGTTGGCGATTTCCTTCTGATACAGCGACTGCAGCTCGTCTTCGTTGACCTTGACCTGATCGAAGAACGCAGCCTTCTTCAGCTCGATATAGTCGATGACGACCTGATCCGGACTCATGAACTCCTTGGCGTGCTGGTCGTAGTGGGCCTTGATCTGCTCGTCGGTGACATTGACCGCGGCAGGGTCAGCCTTGAAGGTCAGCGAAGCGAAATCACGGGTCTGCTTTTCCAGACGGGCAAAGGCATCTACCTGGGCATCGGTCACGAAACCGCTACCCGCCAGACCGGCGCGCAATTGGCTAATGAGCATTTCCTGAGCCAGCATCTCGCGGAACTGCATACGGCCGTAGCCCAGTTGGCGAATGACCTGGTCGAAGCGTTCGGCGCTGAACTTGCCGTCCACCTGGAACTCGGGGGTCTGCAGGATCACCTGGTCCAGCGCAGCCTCGGAGAACGAGAACTTGGCATCATGCGCCCCCTGGAGCAGCAGTTGGCGCTCGATCAGCCCCTTGAGAGCGGCTTCGCGCAGCATCTTGTCGTCCAGCAGGGAGGGGTCGAAGTCCTTGCCCAGTCGTTGCATCAATTGCCGGCGTTGCGTGTCGACAGCCTGGCTCAGCTCATTCTGGCTGATGGTGTCGCCATTGACCTTGGCAGCATCCTTGTTGTGGCTGACTGCCTGGAAGATGGCGTCGAAGCCGGTCAGCGCCATCAGTACCACGATGACACCGATGATGGTCTTGGCAATCCAACCTTGTGAATTGTCCCTGATATTTTGCAGCATGCGTCCCCCAGAAACGGCTGTGGCGGCTGCACAACCGCGGAGCGTGGGTAGAATCCTGATAGAAGAAAGGCGCATCCGGGGATGCGCCTTCTCGTAACGGGCGGAGCAGAGGAATTCGTGATTCTTTCCACCCCGCCAACGGGCCAGTCGCGGGAACCAGCCCGATTAGGCGAAAGCCTGAAGAGAGCGTCTTATTCGTTGACCGCGTCTTTCAGTGCCTTGCCAGCCTTGAACGTAGGCTTCTTGGCGGCCGCGATTTCCAGGGCCTTGCCGGTTTGCGGGTTGCGACCGGTACGAGCAGGACGGTCAGCTACCGAGAAGGTACCAAAACCGACCAGAACCACGGAGTCACCAGTCTTCAGGGCACCGGTGATGGATTCGATGACTGCGTCCAGCGCACGGCCAGCGGCAGCTTTTGGAATATCAGCAGATGCAGCGATAGCGTCAATCAGTTCCGACTTGTTCACTCTAAGTCCCCTTATTTCTATTTGAGTTTGTTTCTAACTATGTAATTTGAATCAACGCCAAGTGGCCCGTGACACTTGAGTGCCTCTAATGGCAAGGACCTGGAAAACAGTCAGGCGGGCCACCCAGCTAAATACTTTCAATGCGTGCTGATTCGTTCCTTGGAATCACTGTCGCGTTTTTCATCCTTGGCGACAATCTCAGGAGCCACATCCGGCAAGGGCTCCGGGGCGTATTGCAGCGCAATTTGGAGGACTTCGTCAATCCATTTAACCGGCTTAATCTGAAGATCCTGCTTAATATTGTCAGGAATTTCTTTCAGATCACGCACGTTTTCTTCCGGAATGATCACCGTCTTGATTCCACCACGATGTGCGGCCAGCAATTTTTCCTTCAAGCCGCCAATCGCCAGCACCTGACCACGCAGGGTGATTTCACCCGTCATTGCCACATCGGCACGAACCGGAATCTGCGTCAGCGCGGAAACCAGCGCGGTGCACATACCGATACCGGCGCTAGGACCATCCTTCGGCGTCGCTCCTTCGGGCATATGGATGTGGGTATCGCGCTTCTCATGGAAGTCGGCAGGAATCCCGAGGCTCTGCGCCCGGCTGCGCACCACGGTCTGCGCTGCGGTGATCGATTCGACCATCACATCGCCAAGAGAGCCGGTCTTGATCAGTTGCCCCTTGCCCGGCACGACTGCGGCCTCGATGGTCAGCAATTCGCCACCCACCTGGGTCCACGCCAGACCGGTCACCTGCCCGACCTGATCCTGCTGCTCGGCCAGGCCGTAGCGGAACTTGCGCACGCCGAGGAAGTGCTCCAGGCGGTCGCTGCCGACCTTGACCTGAGCCTGCTTCTGCCCGGTGTATTCCTTGACCACCTTGCGGCAGACCTTGGCAATCTGGCGCTCCAGACCACGCACACCCGCTTCACGCGTGTAGTAGCGGATGATGTCACGAATTGCCGCAACCTCCACGTCAAGCTCACCCTTCTTCAAGCCATTGGCCTTGATCTGCTTCGGCAGAAGGTACTTGACCGCGATGTTGATCTTCTCGTCCTCGGTGTAGCCAGGCAACCGGATGACCTCCATCCGGTCCAGCAGCGCTGGCGGGATGTTCATCGAGTTGGACGTGCAGAGGAACATCACATCCGACAGGTCGTAGTCGACCTCCAGGTAGTGATCGTTGAAGTTGTGGTTCTGCTCGGGATCAAGCACCTCAAGCAGCGCCGAGGCAGGATCGCCACGCATGTCGCTGCCCATCTTGTCGATTTCATCAAGCAGGAACAGTGGGTTGCGCACACCTACCTTGGTCATTTTCTGGATCAGACGACCTGGCATGGAGCCAATGTAAGTGCGCCGATGACCACGGATCTCGGCCTCGTCACGCACCCCACCGAGGGCCATGCGCACAAACTTGCGGTTGGTCGCACTGGCGATGGACTCGGCCAGCGAGGTCTTGCCCACGCCAGGCGGACCAACCAGGCAGAGTACCGGGCCGCGAATCTTCTTCACACGCTTCTGCACCGCGAGGTATTCGAGAATGCGCTCCTTGACCTCTTCCAGGCCATAGTGATCGGCATCGAGAATTTCCTCAGCCTTGGCCAGGTCGAGGCGAACCTTGCTCTGAGCCTTCCACGGAACCTGCACCAGCCAATCGAGGTAGGAACGTACCACGGTGGCTTCGGCCGACATCGGCGACATCTGCTTGAGCTTGTTCAGCTCGGCCTGAGCCTTGGTATAGGCGTCCTTCGGCAAGCCTGCCGCATCGAGTCGCTTCTTCAGCTCTTCGACTTCGTTATGCCCTTCATCACCGTCGCCGAGCTCTTTCTGAATGGCCTTCATCTGCTCATTCAGGTAGTACTCGCGCTGACTGCGCTCCATCTGCTTCTTGACCCGACCGCGGATACGCTTCTCTACCTGCAGCAGGTCGATTTCCGCATCCAGCAGCGCCAGCACATGCTCGACACGAGCAGCCAGGTCAATGATTTCGAGGATTTCCTGTTTCTGCTCGATCTTCAGCGCCATATGCGCTGCCATGGTATCGACCAGGCGCCCCGGCTCATCGATGCTATTGAGCGACGACAGGACTTCGGCGGGAACCTTCTTGCCCAACTGGACGTATTGCTCGAACTGGGAAAGAAGACTGCGAACGAACACTTCGGACTCGCGATCAGCGGCGTCGGTTTCCTCGATCAGGGCAACTTCCGCACGGATGTGACCTTCGACCT
Organism: Pseudomonas sp. FG98; assembly: GCF_057808595.1. NCBI lineage: Bacteria > Pseudomonadati > Pseudomonadota > Gammaproteobacteria > Pseudomonadales > Pseudomonadaceae > Pseudomonas > Pseudomonas sp. FG98. The sequence continues at coordinate 186,885 of NZ_JBMDIJ010000002.1, forward strand.
CGACGAAACGCTCGACCGAACCACGCTGCTCACCCTCGACCAGCACCTTGACGGTGCCATCGGGCAGCTTGAGCAATTGGAGAACGGTAGCGATGGTGCCGACCCGATACAGGGCGTCTTCGCCTGGATCGTCATCGGCGGGATTCTTCTGAGCCAGCAAAAGGATTTGCTTCTCACCGGTCATCGCGGCTTCAAGGGCCTCGATGGACTTTTCACGCCCCACGAACAGCGGGATGACCATATGCGGGTAAACAACGACATCGCGCAATGGCAAAAGAGGCAAGTCGAGGGTTGTCTTCATGATTTCGCCTCTACAGCGGCCTTGTGGCCGTAATCCGATGGAAATTTGAGCTTGGAGTTAATGTGGGGGCAGCCCCGGAAAAAAACAAGCTCTGCGACAGGAAAAGCAAAGGGGCCCGTAGGCCCCTTGCTGGTTTCTCTGCCTCTCAGACTCAGGCGTCTGGCGCGGCTTTGGCTGGCGGCTCGCTGTTCTCGTAGATCAGCAGAGGCTGCGAAGTGCCATCGATGACGCTCTCGTCGATAACCACCTTGCTGACATCCTTCTGCGAAGGAATTTCATACATGGTATCGAGCAGGATGCCCTCGAGGATGGAACGCAGGCCACGAGCACCGGTCTTGCGCTCGAGCGCCTTGCGGGCAACGGACTTCAGCGCATCGCTGCGGAACTCCAGGTCCACACCTTCCATCTCGAACAGCTTGCCGTACTGCTTGGTCAAGGCGTTCTTCGGCTCGGTGAGGATCTGCATCAATGCAGCTTCATCCAGCTCGTCGAGCGTTGCCAGAACTGGCAAACGTCCCACGAACTCGGGGATCAGGCCGAATTTGACCAGATCGTCCGGCTCGACCTCACGCAGCGACTCGCCAACTTTCTTGCCTTCCTCCTTGCTGCGGACTTCGGCACCAAAGCCGATGCCACCGCGAGTGGAACGCTGCTGGATGACCTTCTCCAGACCGGAGAATGCGCCACCGCAGATAAACAGAATGTTGCGCGTATCGACCTGCAGGAACTCCTGCTGCGGGTGCTTGCGACCACCCTGAGGCGGAACCGAGGCAACAGTACCTTCGATCAGCTTCAACAGGGCCTGCTGCACACCTTCGCCAGAGACATCGCGAGTGATCGACGGGTTGTCGGACTTGCGCGAGATCTTGTCGATCTCGTCGATGTAGACAATGCCCATCTGGGCTTTTTCCACATCGTAGTCGCACTTCTGCAGCAACTTCTGAATGATGTTCTCGACGTCTTCGCCTACATAACCGGCTTCGGTCAGGGTTGTGGCGTCGGCGATCGTGAACGGTACATTGAGCAGGCGAGCGAGAGTTTCCGCGAGCAGCGTCTTGCCCGAACCGGTCGGGCCGATGAGCAGGATGTTGCTCTTGCCCAATTCGACATCGTCGGCTTTCTTGTCGCGTTGATTCAGACGCTTGTAGTGGTTGTACACCGCTACGGCCAGAACCTTTTTCGCGCGCTCCTGACCAATGACATACTGGTCCAGGATGGCGCTGATTTCTTTCGGCGAAGGCAATTTATGTGCACTGCTCTCGGCCTGGGCTTCCTGCACCTCCTCACGGATGATGTCGTTGCACAGGTCGACGCACTCGTCGCAGATAAATACCGAGGGGCCGGCAATCAACTTGCGCACTTCATGCTGGCTTTTGCCGCAGAAGGAGCAATAGAGCAATTTGCCGTTGTCCTCGCCGTTACGGGTGTCAGTCATTCGATCGATCCAATCCGGTAGGCTTGCAACACAAGATGAAGGCAATTGCGGGCTTTTTCAAGTCCGCAGGTAGGCGCTTTCCGCGCCTATCTGCTCTGGCACCCGGGATCAGGACACCAGTTGCCGCTTGTCGTAGACCGAGTCGATCAGGCCGTACTCGGCTGCGCGCTGGGCGCTCATGAAGTTGTCGCGTTCGGTATCGCGCTTGATCGTCTCCAGATCCTGGCCAGTGTGATGGGCCAGCAACTCGTTCAGGCGCGCCTTGATATTGAGGATTTCCTGGGCATGGATCTCGATATCGGTCGCCTGGCCCTGGAAGCCACCCAACGGCTGGTGAATCATCACCCGCGAGTTAGGGAGGCAGTGACGCTTGCCGGCAGCACCGGCCGCAAGCAGGAACGCACCCATGCTGCAAGCCTGGCCGATACAGATGGTGGATACATCCGGCTTGATGAACTGCATGGTGTCGTAGATCGACATGCCAGCAGTTACCGAGCCACCAGGGGAGTTGATGTACAGATGGATATCCTTGTCCGGGTTTTCCGCTTCAAGGAACAGCAGTTGCGCCACTACCAGGTTGGCCATGTAGTCCTCTACCGGACCAACCAGGAAGATCACACGCTCCTTCAAAAGGCGCGAGTAGATGTCGTAGGCGCGTTCGCCACGGGCGGACTGCTCGATAACCATCGGGACCAGACCACCGGCGGCCTGGATGTCAGAGCTCTGCTGAATATAAGAATTGCGGGACATGTCCTGCACTCACTCCCAAATAGTCGTGGCTTGAATACGCACAAGCCAGCGCGAAGGCTGGCTTGTGGGGTTTTCCTACGAAGGAGGAAATCACTCAGCGGCGGCAGGTGCCTGTGCTGGCTTGACAGCTTCTTCGTACGAGACCGACTTGTCGGTCACAGTCGCTTTCTGCAGGACAGTATCTACAACTTGCTCTTCCAGCACAACCGAACGAACTTCGTTCATTTGCTGGTCGTTCTTGTAGTACCAGGCCACAACTTGCTCTGGCTCCTGGTAGGCCGACGCCATTTCCTGGATCAGTTCGCGTACGCGGTCTTCGTCCGGCTTCAGCTCGTTCTGCTTGACCACCTCGGCAACGATCAGACCCAGCACAACGCGGCGCTTGGCCTGCTCTTCGAACAGCTCGGCCGGCAGTTGCTCAGGCTTGATGTTGCCACCGAATTGCTGGACGGCCTGGACGCGCAGGCGGTTGACTTCGTTTTCCAGCAGGGCTTTCGGCACTTCGATCGGGTTGGCAGCCAGCAGGCCGTCCATTACCTGATTCTTGACCTTGGTCTTGATCGCCTGGCGCAGTTCACGCTCCATGTTCTTGCGAACTTCGGTGCGGAAGCCGTCCAGACCGGTTTCCTTGATGCCGAACTGGGCGAAGAACTCTTCGTTCAGCTCAGGCAGCTTCGGCTCGGAAACGCTATTGACGGTGACAGTGAACTCGGCGGCCTTGCCGGCCAGATCCAGGTTCTGATAGTCCTCAGGGAAGTTCAGGGTCAGAACACGCTCTTCACCTGCCTTGGCGCCTACCAGGCCTTCTTCGAAGCCCGGGATCATGCGGCCGGAACCCAGCACCAGTTGGGTGCCCTTGGCGGAACCACCGGCGAAGGCTTCGCCGTCGATCTTGCCGACGAAGTCGATGTTCAGCTGGTCTTCGTTCTGCGCAGCACGCTCGGCGACCTCGAAGCGGGTGTTCTGCTTGCGCAGGACATCCAGCATATTGTCGAGATCAGCGTCGGTGACGTCAGCACTCAGGCGCTCAACGGCGATCGAGTCGAAGCCGGCAACGGCAAACTCAGGGAACACTTCGAAGATGGCGACGAACTCCAGGTCCTTGCCTTTTTCGAAGGATTTCGGCTCGACAGAAGGAGCGCCGGCCGGGTTCAGCTTCTGCTCGACCACGGCTTCATAGAAGGAAGCCTGGACCAGATCACCGAAAGCTTCTTGACGAGCAGCATCCTCGTAACGCTGACGGATCACGCTCATAGGCACCTTGCCAGGACGGAAGCCTGGAACCTTGGCGCGACGGGCAGTCTGTTGCAGACGCTTGTTGACTTCAGTCTCGACGCGCTCTGCCGGAACGGCGATGGTCATACGACGCTCGAGAGCGGAAGTATTTTCAACAGAAACTTGCATGGATATTCCTCGTTGCACAGACGTTAGCCGGCGATACCCGACTCCAGAATCAAGGGCAAGCATTCTAGTAGCTCAAACACCAGAAGTCACCCCGTTCGACCCTGAGACGAACAGCATCGGCCCTCATTATTTTCGACATAAGACCAGACAGCGAAACGGCACCGCCGCAACACCCGCAGCAGAGCGGTTCCACTGCCCCAAAAAAGAACTGCAACAGACCTAGGAAGCGTGACCATCGATCTCGTTGAAGTCGCAATACTCTTCCCAATCCATACCCAGCGCCTCGGCCACCTCCCGATGAACCTCCAGACGCATGACCTGCAACTCCTCGGGCGACCCGGCAACCAAACGCAACGCCAGCTCCCAAGGCTCGATTCCCTGGGCTTGCGCCTCGTCTTCGAATGCCCACTGGATCTGCTGGTGCTGCTCAGCCTCGCTCAGCGCGGCGACTTCCACCGCCAGCTCTGGGTTGGCCTGAATGAAACGCTCCAGCGCAATCGCCTGGCGGGATTCCTTAGCAATCATCTTCACCACCTGCTTGCCGAGACATCGGCACTTGGTCAACCCGCTGAAATCTATCAGCTTTCATTTGAACGTTACCAGCCACACCTTGTCGTAGATTCCCCTAAGACAAGTCCATAGTCCTTCAGGAAAAATTGGAATTTTCCTACGAACGGCATGGAACTCGGTTTGCAAAAAAGCGTCGTGCACCGCTAACCTAGCGCCCCACAGCAAGCACAATGCGTTTCATTCACATCACTGCCTCGAACAGGCATAGAAGAGCGGCACTGCAAGGACGTAACCGTGTTGAAGAAACTTCTCATCGCCTGTGTCCTGCCCGCTCATTGGGCGCCAGCTTTTGCCACCCCCCTGCAAACCTTCTTCGACCCCGAAGCGCAGTACGCGATCGTCGAAATCAGTGGCGCACCAGAAAAGCTATCGGTAATCACCCAGCGAACCGGCATAAGCGGGACCAGCTACGCTGCCCGTCAATTCAACTGCATCACCCGCACCGTTCGCATCATGGGCTCTGGAAGATCACTACAAGACCTGGCGAATGCACGAGCAGACGAAGAGGCCACGCCAATCTTCAAAGGCTCACTCTCTCGCGCCATCAGCGACATCGCCTGCGAAAACGCCCCATCGCCACCGGAAAACCCGCCCCAGCAACGAGCGACACTCAGCGCAAACACGCAGTAAGAAACCCAGCCACCTCGCAAACCGAAGACACAAACCGGCGAAACCTGCCCAGAACCAAAACGAAAAAGGCGCCTGGTTCTCACCAGGCGCCTCTGAATATGGGGTGGACGAAGGGAATCGAACCCTCGACCACAGGAATCACAATCCTGCGCTCTACCAACTGAGCTACGTCCACCATTGTTGCGGTGCGCTTCACAGCGCGGTGTTGCTGGCCTTCCCGCCTCAGCGTGCGACGGGGAAAGCTTGAATGGTGCGGACGAAGAGACTCGAACTCTTACAGCTTGCGCCGCTGGAACCTAAATCATGACGGTCAATGTAAAGACCAGATAAATCAATAGGTTAGGACGCCCGCAATCGTCACACCTGTCCAAAACGTGCCGCATTGTGTCACATGTTTCAAAACGTGCAACACATTCTTTTCACATCACCCTCCTCCGGCGTTCTGCCGACATGCCGCCGTCCTGGCTGGCATTACTTCCCCTTCTTCCACTGATCAGCAATAGCCTCACAAGCAAGGCCAGCTATTCGGCTTCGCTCAAGCGCTGCTGCGCAGCTGCCCGCCATTCGGTCAGACTCTTCAAGCAATCCCCCGAGCACCACGACGGCAGAGGTTCCTGCCTGGCGCTGCTGGGCAGCGATGGTGTCGCAGGTGGCTCGGTGACCGGCCCGCAGTCTGGCGATTTCCCCGCGCATCCCGCCAGCAGCAGACTCAGCAGCAGAAGCGCGGCCCTGGGCCAACTCAAGTTGTTGTCGTGCACTCTCACCCTCCTCGTCCGCCACGGCCTGGCGGCGCTGTTCTTCGGCTCTAGCCCGGGCGGCGGCGCGCCGGTCGCGCTCGGATACCTCGAGCCGGTAAGCGGCCAGTTCGCCCCGCGCGACTTCTGCATCGCCCTGCGCCACCACCACTCGGTACTGCTGGCCACCGGCGACCAGCACCAAAGCGATCAGCCACCAGCACCAGGTCGGTACCGCGCCGAGCCAGGTCATCTCAGCACCCCGCCGAGCTTCTGCCACTGAGCCAGCAGCTTTTCCAGGCGGTGCGGGTTTTGCCCATAGTTATTACCTGGCAGCGATGCCCAGATATTCGAGCACTTGGCGATCGCCTGCTCGATGCGGCCTGCCTTGATATCGTCCATGGCCTTGCGCTCCCGGATCTGCTGCAGCGCGATTCTGTCCTGGTTCTCCGGCGTGAACCCGCCCGACAGGCGAAGGCTGACCCGGTACGCATCCCAGTACCGTTCGAGCAGTTGGTAGCGGCCGGCGGCGGTGCTGGTCACAGGCTTGCCGTTGATGGGAAAGGTCAGCTTGCGCCGCGGGTGATCGGCATAACCCTGGAACAGACCGCCGCCGTACAGCACGTTGTAGCCGTCATCGCTTCCTTTGACGGTCGAGGTGCCTTCTGAGAATGCGATCAGATCCAGAAACCGGAGCACATTCGCGCCTCCGGCCTTGGTTTCGGTGAGTCTGGCCATGTTTTCTCCAGGCACAAAAAAGCCCGCTCATGGCGGGCACTGTTATGGAAGGCAATCACGGCGTGTAGCGCACGCCATCAAAGCTGATAGTGGTTGCGCCGGTTACGTTGAATACCCGCACGAGGTTGTCGCTCTGGACGCTGCAGTTCCCTGTGTAACCCGAGGAGGTCGAAGCACCGAATACCGCGCCTTTCCTGGTCGCGGCGGTCCTCAGATGCTCAGGTAGCGTAAATACCGTCATGCCTTCCGTTGCAGTGCCGCTAGTCAGCGTTGCCGAACCGCGAAACTCGATGTCACCGTTGTCATGAATGCGGTAGTTGACAGTGCCGGTGATGTTGGCGGCATAGACCGTGCTGATCAGCGGCACCCAGGCATGGAACCTCGCAGGCATCGCAGTGATCTGTGGTGCGATCCCGCGTGCAATTGCTTCACCGATGATCTCGTTGAAGTACGTGCTTTCGTGGAGGTTGTCCCGAACCATCGGGTCGGTGAATGAATTCGTCAGGAACCCCGCCGAGATCACGCCAGAGAGCTGCGACAAATCGATCAACTGGACGCCGTTGTCAGCTGCATATCGTCCGATTGCCGCGCGAATGTTTCCGCCGTATTGCGAACGAACGGCGCCACCACCAGTCCCGGACTGGTCTTTCGTGTACCACAGCGGGGGCAGAACGAGGCTAACTTGCCTGCCTTCGGCGATCAGCTTCGCAATCAAAGCCGAGTAAAGGTTCTGGAACGCAGTGAGTGTGTTGTTCGTCTGAATATCGTTCGTGCCGAGGAATATCACGACGTTAGATGCGTTTATGAAAGGGTTATCGGTGAGCCGGTAGTACTGCATGCTCGTTGTATCGCCGGATACCGCGCGGTTCTCGATGCCCGCAACACGAATGCCGAGAGACCCGTCTAGCGCTCGTGCTGCATGCCACATCCACGCTCCATGCTGGTCGTCGGTCAGCGAGTCACCGCATGCGCCAAGCCACACTGTTCGGACCCCTGTACTTGCAACAAAGCGGCCACGGTACCAGCCGTTCCAAGTGATCAAGGTCTCTGCGCTGAGCGAGGTTCCGCCGAAGCCAGCGTGCATGAGATAGCCTGATGTGAGCTGAACATCTACGGCCACGATCCCAGAAATTAGGATCTGGAACCGGTTGTAAGAAAGGAAGCGGATCGTGAAATGGTTCTGGGACGGATAGTAACCCAGGGTGTTTCCGTTTCCATCGGGCCTAACGATGTCGGTTTCAACAACAGCCGTACCAGTGTACTTAGTAGAAAGACGCCATGTGCCAGTCTGCGACGTCCCGCGAAGTACAATGAGGCCTGTCGAGAAGATCACGCCGACTGCGATCTCGCCGGTGTTTTCCGGCGTGACGTTCAGCCCGGCTGTCATCTCATGCCCGGGTCGCAGTGGGTAAACACCGAGCTGCGTGTATCCACCGGAGGGCGGCGCGAGCGCGAGGCCGCTAGCGGTAACCCCCTGCACCGGCGTGAACGACGTAAGCGTGTCAGATGCGCCGAGCAACACCTGCCTGAATAGAAGCTGGGTGCTGGCAATGATCGGGGTAGGCGCAGAGTCTCGAAGCTGAGTGTCGGAGATGAAGACCTCTTTGCGCGCAAGCTTCGTTCCCCGCACAAAGTTTTTCCGTAAGACGAGGTCATAGTCCTTCGCCGGGTTCTCTGGCCGGCCTTTGTCGATACGGATCACCAGATCTTCAGTCGTCATGATTTCCGAAGAAAACTGACCTAGGCCCGATGCCGTAAGAATCCGGATTCCTTTGTCAGGAACGACAACAACACCGCGCAGGTCAGCTTGCCCGGCGACGAAGTTGTAATCGCCAGTCGAGAGCTTCGGTAGCTCGACATAGCCGCCCGCGCCCACGGCAGCCTTTGCAGCGTTCCATGCCGCATAGTTGTCGGCCACCTCTTCGCCGCCGCCGAAATCCCGGATCGATACAGTCTCCTTCAGCTTGTTCGAGAGGGTCTGCGCAAGATGCCCAACGTTCGCAGAGCCTGCGGAGCTCGCGAGCAGCTGACGCAGCGCAGCATCTCCAACGGCCTGCAGCTTCGGCGAGTCAGTTGCCCAGGTTCCGGTTAGCGTAAGCGGCAGAGTGTTCGCATTGAGCACTCGATACAGTTCACCGCTGCGCTGCACAAGCTGGGTCTGCCGCTGAACAACAACCCCTGCCCCGTACACAAGGTACGTAGACTCGTAACCCTGGGCGATGAGGTAATCGGTCACTTGCTGTTGAAGTCCGCGCCACGATTTGAGCGCCTGCCCAATACGCCCGAGGTAGGTGAGGTCCGGGCCGTTAAGCAGTAAATCTGCAATTCCGGCGTTGTCGAATAGATCGCGCGGATCGCTAGATCCATCGGTTCCGACCGGGTTGTTGGTTTCGTAGCGCATGTTTTCTCCGGGCATAAAAAAGCCCGCTCTAGGCGGGCATGCTCGTTTAGGTTCCGGACTAAGCCGGCGCGAAGTTGTCGTCGTTTTCGTAGAACCGGTCGCTGTACTGCTTTGCGACCACACTGCAGATACCGTCGGCATCAGGTTCAATGCTGTCGATCATTGCGGAATATCCGACAGATGTTGATGAGCAGAAGATCATCCTTGGCGGCTCGATTGACCAGTCAACAGTCTGGTCGGCAGCGCTGGCAGGGACGGTAAGCGAGTAGTCAGAGACCATCGATGGCGTCAGCAGGGTTGAAACCGATCCGTCCTGCCAGCGAATGAGGCACCTAGGGTTGGGGAAGCTCCAGTCAAGCTGCTCACTGACTGTGATTGTCGCCAGCCCCGAACCAGTCTCGATGCTCTCAACGATGCAGCTGATTGTCTGACTGCCGGGGATGTCGTCAGTCATCGCGACCCGGTCGCCGAAGCGATACGCAAGCGCATCCATTTCGGTGCCTGTTGTATGGGTCATCCGCTGATACAGGTACTTCATCAGCCGCCGCATACCGATCCGCCAGGCTCGGTCGCGGTCATGCACACCATCGAGCGTGAACTCCTCGATCTTGATCGCGTCGACGCCCGCGACACGACAGCTCACTGTCTCTTCACTGAACGTAACAGGGTCTTTGTACTTGACGTCGACACCCGTGTAGTCGTCGGCTGATGGCGCGATGAACGTTGTAACAAGCTCTGCGGATTGATCGTGCGGGGTTACCGCGCCGAGGATCGGCTGAACGCCCTCCCGGAAAGCAGAGACCTGTGAATCGTCGATTACAAGGTGGGACATCCCGGCACCAAGGATCGTCTGCATTGCTTCAAGCGCCGTGATCTGCTCGTCGAACGAGTGATCGAACGTCTCGCCGCGCGGGGTCCAGAAGTCATCTTGAAGAACCTGGAGTTGATCGAGGTCGATGCCGTCATCACCTTCGCCGAGACTCTGGTGAACATACCGAACAGCCGCAGAGATAGAGCGCCCTTCCCCTTCGTCATAGAGCCTGGTCGCAACAAGATTGATCTGGCGGTCTGACTGTGCGGATAGTCGAGATCCGGTGCGGATTGTCAGAGCTATCGTAGTGACGTCGTCATAGCGAAGCGGGCGCTCGAGCAGTCTCCCGCGGAGCGCAAGCCACTGCACTCCGTCAGCAACGACTTGATATCCGCCGACTTCAGCTCGACGCATGCGAATCATCGGTCTGATGGGAGTAGGAAGGTTGGCGAACTCGGTGTAGCCAATCCCGTCCCGCGTGTTGCCACGATAGACCTTGTTGACCTCGATCCAGGCCCCCGTCGTCACGTCAGCGTACTGAACAATGACGTTCGAGATCATCTCGTACTCGCCGCCTTTTTTCGTCGTCGACTGAAGTCCGCCGGGGAACAGAACATCCCACTCGATTCTGTCCACTGTCTCGCCCTCCGGGCAGCCCATAAACGGGCCGATCCAGTTGTCACCGACGACAGAAACAGACGAAAGCTGGAAGTCGAGAAGCGTTCTTCCGATGAATCCAAGCCACCCAGTATCCGCATCACCTTCGGCGTTCAGCCGAGTGACCTCGATAGTGATCCCGTCCACCAGAGTGATCCTGTAGCGATTCTGCCGGTAGCCAAGCGCGAGGCGCTGTACCCCGGCAGGAAGGCCAGAGAACTGAGTTCCATCTTCGTATGTGAGCGTGATGTTTGCGAGCTGCTCCGGCGTGCCACCGCTACTCGCTGTGCCAGTTACAAAGACCGGGCCCGCACCAAAAATAGCCACTGGCGAACTGCTTTGAGTAATCACGCCGCCAGAATACGGGCTACTGGGCTCAACGATTTTCAGGCGCCCGGAGTCGTCTTGAGCAACAAGCCCGATCCCAGCGAGCTGCGACGTGATCTCGGAGACGACGCCCGACATGTTCATGTAGTTCGCAGTAAGCGAGAGCGAGCGCGTCTGAGATTTGTACGTGAGCGACCAGACGATTGGCGATGACGTGAAGTTGTATGTCGTCGGTGCCGCGCTTGCTGAAATGCTCGACGGGCTCCCGCCTGCTCCGGCAACTGGCGGAACATACGGTGAGTAGCTCGCGACGACGAGATCAACGTCCTCTGTACGCGTTGACAGCGTGACTTTCATGCCGACAAACGGTGCCAACTCATCAAGCGGGCCGGCCACGACGCTGCTTGAGCCGCTATTGCTGACCGTGAAGTTGTTCGGCGCGACTAGGTTGATGATTGTTCCGACTGACCACGATTCCGGCATTGTGGCCGTGTCGCCTACGAGCGATATCGAGTTACCGCTGAGCGCAAGAGCATCGGCAGATGGCGTGGTCGTCTCGCTCGGAGAGTCGAGGTCGAGCCCGGCTGTCGCGGACTTTGAACCACCGACCTCCGGCGCCGAGTACCAGTTTTCGGACCGGTAGTCTGATGCGACGTAATCACCAGGCTGATAGATCGCATACGCCACTTCATCGCCGAAGGCACTGATCGGCGTGCTTCCGATCTTGATAGAGCTTGGCGCGATGCTGAAACGGCCGATGCCGATCGACAGGAACATCACGGTTCTCACATCCCGCGGCGAAACGAAGCGACTCACAGGCTGAAGCACGTAGTCGGGATAGATCCTGTCTCTCCCCAGCGTTTCTCGGATCACCGCGTAAGGCTTTGCGGTGTTCGCCTTCGCATGATTGAGATCGAGATTATCGCCGGCTGTTCCAGCACCCTGAATGTCAGGCATCTGAAGCGCTTGGCTGATCGCGTAGGCAACAGCGCCCACCGCAACAACAACGGCGAGAATGAATGCCCCCGAAGCTGCATGCGGAACTGGGTAAATGCGCACATCATCATCGCAATAGATGGTGTGCTCAGCCCATTTGCCTGAATTTACAGTGACTCCGTTAACGTCGATGGTTATCGGATGCGTTACCTCGTCACCCGTGAACCCTTCCACAGTATTCTTCAGCCACCCTTCAATCGTGCACTCCTCCGCGATCACATGACTTTCGATGGCCGACCCGGAGAGCGACGGGTAAATGTTGATCGCGTGGCGTGACGGGTAGATCCGGATCATCGGTAGAACTCCACTCTCAGCCACTGCTTGAGAAATCGCCGGATCGGGATGCAAGTGAAACCTTGCTTCGGATTGCACTCAGCGACGTACAGCGCACCGCTGCACTCCACGACAATGGCGACGTGCGTCATCAGGCTTGCCGTGTAGCAGCACGCGACAGCGCCGGGTTCTGGCTCGCAGCGTTCGCGCTCCGCAGCAAACTGTGTACCGAACCGATGCAATCCTGAGTTCTTCTTCGTGACGCCATCCCAGGCTGGCCATTCCTCGAGACCAAGGTCGCGGCGAACCTCAAGAATGATCCCGTAGCAGTCAACTTCCGGCCACACTCTGCCGCCCTCTACCCACTTGGCAGAGAGGTATTTTTCAGTGTCGATCATTAGAGGTACCGAAGGCCTGGGAATTTATCGAGCGTGTACAGAAGGCGCGGCCAGCCCGTGTCCATGATGTTCCGGTATCCGGCGGTGACGTCGACTTGAACAGGATTCCACTGACCGCTCTTGATTTCGAACTTGAATGGACGTTGCGACGGAGCAGAAGCGTCGGTATCGAAATACGTCCGCAGTGTTGCGGTCATCTTCAGTCGATTTGCCAGGGCGTCGCGGATCGCAGCGCTGACCGCACCCTCGATGTTGCACAGCGCGAACTTCAGATCTTGCGAGCCGTCGGCGTTACGCGCCGGCTTCGCGACTTGCATTGCAAACTGCTTGAAATCGACAGACTCGCCGGTCTCAAGCAGTGCAGTGAAATCCTCATACCCCTGCACAAAGAAATGGCGCTGAGCGTCAATGCCGAGCGCCACACTTCCAGCTACGTCGAGCTGCAGCGTGAGCAGTTCGACTTCCTTTCCGCCACTCACATAGAAGCGATTCAACACTGTCATGGCGCTGGCCACTCCCTGTTTATCGCAAGATCGATGATGTTCGAGTAGAGCAGTGCGTCCGGGTAGTACGTCGCCCATCCGCCACCGGTGACCGGCCGCTCTTCAAGCTCAAGGGTCGCAGTGAACTTCCAGTACCGCGGTGGCGAGAGAATCGGGCCATCGTAGATATCAACAAAACGACACTTGTACGGCATGAACCCCTGCGGGGTCTGCAGCGTTGTCTCAAACCACAAGGCGCCGCTGTCGATGGTCTCTTCGTACCAGGCTTCAAATAGCTGGGCCTGGGGGCTGCTCTCGAAGAACCAGGAGACCGAAACCTGAGTCGGCGTCTTCCGATACCTGACCCGCTGCTTGCTACGCCCTGACTGCATCTGCGTGCGCAGCAAGGGGCTTACCGGCGAGAATGCATAGCCCTCTTGCAGGGGGTTAGGCAGCCCCGCCGGGTACTGTGGTAAGTCAGCCATTAGGTCTTTCTCCTGCCCACCGAATAGCCGGCTTGTAGGCCCTTGGAAACCTGCCCTCGACCAGTGGCGAGATCATTTGCGACTTGCTGATAGCCGATGCGAGCACCGTCAGCGGCAGCCTGCTTCATCATCTCAATCGTGCTTTGGTCAGGGTTTCCGTTGACCGTGATGCTAACGGGCGGCATCGCAATTTGAGGTGCAGCGCCAGCCCCACTCACAGCAGCCATCATCTGGATTGAAGATCCGCTGGAACCGGCAACGGAAACGCGCTCGTTCGAGTTGATCGCTTCCAGCAACGCCCTGTTACGCTTGGTGGCCTGGGCGTTCACTACGAACTCGCCGTTGCTCAGTCGCGCCGGGATGCTGTCCGATGTACCAGTACCCTTGCCGGAGACATAGCCGCCGGTAGCGAAGCCCTTGATCAAGGCAAAGGCCGCAAGCAGCGCAGTGCCACCCACCACAGCCGCAGCACCGAACGAGCCGATAGACGCAACCAGGGCGGCCGGCAGCCAGGCGCTGGCTGTCGTTGCAGCGGCAGCGGTCTGAGCAGTTGTTGTGGCCGTGGTTGCCGCGATGCTAGAGGTGGTCGCCGCAGCATCACCAGCCAGCTTGGCCGTGGTCACAGTCGAAATGCCAGCAGTCTGCGCTGTGGTCTCCGCAGCAATCCTAGCCATCTCGGCAGCAGAAGAAGCCTGCCTGGTCTGGTCGAATGCAAGCTGCAGCGCCTGGTTAACCGCCCACTGAGCTGCCATCTGGCCCAGCGAGTTGATCACCCCACCAACAAGGCTGCGAGTGATCTGTGATACAGACTCGCCGAAGGTCTGGCCATCCAGGGCCATGCTCTCGAAAGCACTGCCGACACTTGACTGGATGCTACCGAACGCACCGCTGAACAAGGCCTGAGTTTGCCCGGCCACGTTTGCTGCGCTCACCTGGAAGTTGGCCAAGGCCGCATTCCAACCATTAAGCGGGCTTGAGATCGCTGCATCGTACTGGGCGAAGCCAGTTTGCAGGGCCGCCAGGCGCTTGGGCAGGTACTCCTGCTCGAGGTCGATCTGCGCCTGCAACTCTTGCCGCTGCTTCTCCGTCGTGGTGTTGGCCAGCTCGGTGCGAAGCTGCAGGATGCGGTCGTTGGTTTGCTGCTCCAGCTGCACGCGCTGCTGCATGCGCTGCGTCTGCTGATCGCCCATGCCGACGCCGGCTGCCGCGATGCTGTATTCGCTGCGCTGGCCGGCCAGCTGCCGCTCAAGCTGCGCCCGGTATTGCTCGGCCTGGGTCAGGCCTTGAGCGCCCTTGATGGCGGCGGCGTAGTTCAGCGAAGCCTGAGCTAGTGCCTTGCCGTACTCTTCCTGGCTGATCTTGCCCTTGCTCAGGGCCAGGTCCAGTTGCTCCTGCTCTTTGGTCAGAGCGCGTGCGGCCTGTGCGGCAGGGTCGTATTGGCCGTACAGGCGGGAGAAGGTGTTCTGAGCTTCAGCGACACCCCGATTATCCTCTCGCGGTGTCTTCGGCTTCGCCTTGTCAGCGTACTTGCTTTCGATCGCGGCGATCCGCTTAGCGATCTCCTCCTCGCTTCGACCTGCTTTCAGCCCAAGCTCTCGGGCTTCGGCGATCTCGTTGCGCTTTCTCGACTCTTTGTCGAGGTACTCAAGCTGTGAGCTTGCCCAGCGCGCAGCGGCAGCAATTCTTCCCTGGTTGGCATCCGTTTCGGCCGACTCTGCCTTGGCGGCAGCTGATGCAGCCTCTCGGCGCTCCGTAAGCGTCTTGATCTGAGTGCGAAGAGCCTGGTTTGTGTTGTCCCCGAAGCTGAACAAGTTGGAAAGCGCGCCTGTGAAACCGCCCTGTTTCCTTGTATCAAGAATCCGTTGCGCTATCTCTATCTGCTTGTTGTCATCAGGGAATAGCTCGGCTTTTATCTTGCTGTAGGCATTGCTGATCGCGGTGCCTACATCATCCCAGTCGCGCTCAAGCTCGGACAAAGAATCTCGGTAACGCTGAAGCCTTTTTTGGGCATTGGCATTAAGGCTCTCGCTGAGGGCGTCCAGGGCCTCCTGCTTCCTTCCCTGGCTCTCTAGGCCAGCAATAACCTCATATTGCGCAGAGGTTATGAGTCCGTACTGCTCGCTGATTTTTTGCGCTGCCTTGGTGGCGCTATCTCCAAGCCCGCCAAATGACTTCGCTACATCCGTGGCGCTCTGCCCAGTGAACTGCGCAATCGAAGCAGATGCCTGCGCAAGATTCCTGAATTGGATTTCGCTGACCCTTCCGCTCGCGCCAAGGGCTATTACGGCGTTTTTGGCTTCGGACAGGTCGCCAGTGATATCGGCAACCGACATGGCAATCAGGGCCATGCTTTCCACCGTCTGGCCAGAGTCAGCAGAGCCAGAAAACAAGGCCTTATTGAACGCTGAGACCTGCTTCTCTACGTCATAGAAGACCAGGCCTAGGGTTGCTGCAGCAGCAGCTGCAACGGTAAATGGGTTCACCAGGCCAAGAATGTATCCGCCCATCGCTCTGGCGGCCGGGGCGATTCCGCCAAACATATCTTTGAGCTGCCCACCCTGCTGAAGGAACACGGTGAGTGGAGCCTGACCTCCTTGAAGGCTCACTGCGATGTCAGTGAACTGCGCAGGAATTCCCCTAAGGGCAGCGTTGTAGGCTTTCGCCGACATACCGGCCTTATTCATGCCGTCCGAAGTTTCGCCCAGCGCCTCCCGCATGGTGTTGATGCGTTGCGTGTACTCGACGAATGTGTCGCTCTCAACGATTCCGGCCTTTTTGAACTTGGCCAGCCGCTCCTGCATGTCGTCCAGCCGACCCAAGGCAGCAGTGGTGGGATTGATCTGCCCCAACAGCTGGGTGAGA
Organism: Pseudomonas sp. FG98; assembly: GCF_057808595.1. Taxonomy (NCBI): domain Bacteria; kingdom Pseudomonadati; phylum Pseudomonadota; class Gammaproteobacteria; order Pseudomonadales; family Pseudomonadaceae; genus Pseudomonas; species Pseudomonas sp. FG98. The sequence continues at coordinate 203,139 of NZ_JBMDIJ010000002.1, forward strand.
GCCTTGCGCTGATCCTCCAGGCTGCCGGATACGTCATCCGCCGATGCCGCTGCAGCATCCCCGGCCCGCGTCATCCCCTCAAGCGAACCAGTCAGGTCATCTGCGTTGCGCTTGGCCCCGCGCGAGTCGATCGTTACCGCAAGGCGGGATTCCTGCGCCATATCTTTCTCCAGGCGTAAAAAAACCCGCTCAAGGCGGGTTGTTGTTTGTCTTTCCGGAGGTCAGCTTCCGAGTAGCTTTGACTTTTCTCGGTTGAATTCAGCCTCGCTGATGTGCCCCTTCTCCTTGAGGGAAGCAAGCTTCTCCAGTTCACCATAACGATTGCTGGATTTCGATTCAGTCACAGGCTGGGTCTGCGCCTCAGTCTTGATTGCCGAAGCAGACCAGATAAGGGCTGCCAGCCAGCCAATGAACGTCCATCCAAGGAAAATATTCAGCAAGGCAATGGGCGTGCCATTCGGGTGCTTCCGCTTAGCCGCCACGAAGGTTGGCGCGAAATAGAGAATGAAGGCGGCGACAGCCATCAAGAAAGCGAGAAAATCCGACATGTTCGATCTCCCTGAAAGATGATCAGAATTTAACACATGTCAGCCGCATGAATATCAGCTCTTCTTTGGCCTACTCTTTCCTTCAGATTCCGCTCTGGCCTTCTCCTGCTGCTCGTCCCAGCTTTTCCGGAACTGGTCATCCAGCGCGAAAACTGCGGAATCTAGCTCTTCGCGGCATATCGCTGTGGGGTACCGGCCGAGATACTCGGTAATGGCCGATGGGGAGATAGGCGCCGGAGCACCTGCCATGCCTACATACTGCCTGGACCGACTGATGTAGGCGTAGGCCTCCAAGATTTCTGCGGTAACACCATCGATCTCTGGCGGTTCCGGTATGTCTAGGCCAAAGCGCTCATGCTTCCAGCGTTTCTTCTCGTTGCTGTCTCCTGCCCACTCCCGCCCCCACTGATACGCCGCGACTACTTTTCCACGGTGGCCTTGGCCTTCTCCTCGACTCGGCGCGCAATGTCGTTGCCGGTTCGCAGGGCCAGGAAGTACACGCTGTTCATCTGCTTGATCAGCTGGATGCACAGCTCTGGGCTGTATGGTGCGGGCTCACCGGGCTTCTCCTCAACATCGACGCCCTTCCAATCCTTGATCAGGTGCTTGGCAGCGAGCTCGATGAACAGGTCGTCATCAGTCTCCAGTTCGACATCGGGGATATCGGAAAGGCTGAATTCAGCGGTGCCGACGCGGGCCTGCTGGTTGATCAGCGCCAGGTGGCGATTGATCAGGGCCTGGTGCGACTTGTAGAGCGGATTGGCAATGGAGCCGACCAGAATCTCGGCGCCCGGGGCGAACTCGACCCAGCGCTGACCATTGAGGTCAAGCTCAGGCTTCTTTGCAATGGTGATGCCCATGGTATTCCTCTGCGGTAAAAGGCCCGACGCACACCGCAGGGCGCGTCGGGCAAAGGTTTAAGCGGTGACAGTGACAGCGCAGGTGTCGGTCTTGGTGCCGTCTGCGGCGCTGGTCGCGGTGATGGTGGCGGTGCCCACGGCCAGGCCGGTGACAAGGCCGGTCTCGCTCACGCTGGCGATGGCTGGGGCGGAACTGGTCCAGGTGACCTGCTGGCTGGCACCGGCCGGGGTGACCACGACTTCGAGGTCGTCGGTATCACCAACTTCCAGGCTCAGGGTGGCCGGGGTGACGGCGACCGCCGCGATGACAATCGGCGCCGGCAGACGGGTGATGGTCGGCGGCACGCGGCGGGCGGTGTAGGACAGTTCAACCTGGATGATGTCGGTAGCACCGCCGTCGGGCCAGTCGCCGCTCACTTCCATCTCGGGGATGAAGAACGTGTAGCCGCCATCGGCGTTGTTCAGGGTGAACTCGAAGCTGAGAGCGTCGCTGGTCTGCTGAGCCTTCCAGTATTGGTAGGCAGTCTTGGACCAGCTCATGGTGATCGAGCCCGACGGCGTGAAGGTGGTCGGGATGATGTTTCCCGGGAACGGGTTACCATTGCCGATGCAGCGCTGGGTCTGGACGTTGTTGTCGAACTGCAGGTTGAAGCTGTCGACGCAGGCGTTGTCCTCGCCCAGCTGCACGCCGTTGATCTTCAGGCCGGTGACATCCTTGAAGCCGTAGCGGCGCTGGTTGGTCTCGGCCACTGGGCTGACGATGAACGAGGTGTTGTCGGCCTTGTCGTCCCAGTCGAGCGCAGCGAAAGTGGTGGTGACGCTGATCTCGTTGTCGTTCGGGACTTCGATGTTCAGGGTCGCTACCTGTGCGCCACGGGCGATGCCGGCAATGCCCACATCGGCATCGTAGGCGCCGATGGAGAACGAGATGCGGTCGTTGCCCATAGTCAGCACGTTGCCGGCCCAGTCCTTGCCGAAGCAGGAGGCCAGGAACTCATCCAGGGCGCCGTAGCGGAACTTGGTTTCGATATCGCCGCCGACATCCACGGTCGTCTGGGCGGTGCCCTGCGACATACGGTCTTCGCCGATCTCGTTGTTATCTTCGGTGTTGTATGTGGGAACCAGGCCGAAGCTGACGCGGGTCAGCACGTTCCAGTTGCCCGGCGGGGTGATACCTGGTGTTACTTCGCGAATCCACGCGGTCGAGCGCTTGGCACCACTGGACATGGGTGTTTCTCCTATCGATAGGCGTAAAAAAACCGCCATGTGGCGGTGCAAGATTGGGTGCTTGGGTCAGGCTGGGATGGTGCGGACAACGATAATTGGCAGCTGATCGTCGTCAGGGCGGAAAACCACCTCGTCATATGCAAGCTTCGGCTCTGGGTACTCGATCACCGAGCTGTCAGGCTGGATCGCACGGGTGATGTGCGCAACCTCACGGTCCACCACCTCGCCATCGATGCGCACCTGCATGGTTTCACTCATCAGTAGGCCCTGTATGGCAGCGAGAGGTTGACCTGGTACCAGCCGTTGCCGTCGTCGCCGACGTTGCTGGGCGATGCGGCGAAGAAGTCCAGCGTGCCTTCTGGCGCGCTGTAGTACTCGAAGTGCTGCACCAGCGTATCGGCGGCCTTGGTGATGGCCAGGGTGCCCTTGTTGCTCGGTACAAACAGCTGAATGACCATGATCCCTGTTCGCCGCACGCTAGGGCCGTTGCCGACCTCTGGTGTGCTGGACAGGCCGGGGATATCCGCCAGCCGGGCCCAGATGGATTTCCCGGCTGGACTGAACGGGCCTTGGGGGTTGTTCGGGTAGTCGATGGCGTCAGCGGGAATCCCCGCCCACTGCTGCATGCGGCCAATGACGATGGCGCGGATCTGTTCGAAGTTCATGAGCTATAGGCCTGGGAAACGCTGTGGAATGAAACGGCGTATATGCCGGCTGGCGCCTGTTTCGAATGACCCTGTTCAAGCGCTATGGCGTATGGAAGTGAATTCTGTATGAAAACCTGCGTGTATGGCTCAAGCCCAGTCATCACCGAAAGACCGCGCCGAATGGTCTCGCCGCCGCTCTTGTCCGCATTGGTAGTTGGCGTGTAGACCGGGGCGCCGACGCTCACGATGTTGTTTCCACGGAAGCGTCCAGTATCGACCGGAGACCGCAGCACGATCTCGTTTAGCATGGCCATGGCGATGACTCGGACGCGCTGGGTAAGCGCTTCCTCAACCACGCCCGCGAACAGGCTCGGCGGTGTGCTCCACCCTCTTCCGTTGTCCATGGTCACTTCCTCAGCTGCAGTCGATAGGTGGCCGAGGCCGGGTCAGAGCTCACCGACTTGACCAGGTAGACCACCTGCTTGGCTCGATCCATCAGGTCTGGCGCGGCGACCTTGTGGCCAACATCCGGGGTATCCGTGACCTCGTTGGCCAGCGCGGTAAGGCGCAGGTCTCCGACGAGGATGTTGATGTTGTCGATCCGGCTGTCTTCGTAGCGCGACAGCACGCCACGGCCCGTGTACGTCACTGGCTGGGCCGTAGTGGTTTCGTTGACCGGATCCCATACGCCAGGCCCCATGTACTCGCCGGTAAAGGCAAGCACCGCGTCGGACAGGTCAGTGTTGAACGCCTCGGCCAGGTCAGCCTGCAGTTCTTCGCGAAGCCCCATGTCAGCACCTCACGATCTTGGTCTGTCCACTGCCGTTAAGGTAGGGCGCCAGCAGTGCCAGGGCGAACGACTCGCCAGCGCTGATGGTTCGGGATGATTCCGAGTAGGTTTTGCTGCTGGACACCCCGTCAGCGTCAACCGACTTGCTCAGCACGCCGGTTTCCTTGCTGCCGTAGATGTTGCCGGCCGCAGCCTCTCGGGCGATCTCGGCGCCGGCCTGAATGACGTCGCCCGGCACCAGATCGAATTCAGGCAAGCAGAGATTGGTGAGCCAGGTGTTGGCCATCAGCACCGCCCGAGCTTTCTGGTCGTCGGGCGCCCAGGTCGGCCCAAGCAGGGCGTCTACCTGCTCGACGGTGATGTAGATGGTCATTACGCGGCCTCGTCCAGCAGCTTCTGGAGGTCTTCCAGGGTGACGGCGGCAGTGAAGTCGACGCCCTTATCGGTCAGCTTGGCCTTCAGCTCATCAGCCTTGGCAGCGTCGTCGAGCAGCTTCTGAAGCTCAGGCTTCTTGGCCTTTTCATCGAACTGGATGCCCTTGGCCGACAGTGCGACTCGGATATCGTCGATCGTCGGGGCCTTCTTGGGCTTCTCGGCCTCGTCCAGCAGCTCATGGAAGTCAGGATTGAAGTCTTCTTCGTTGATGTGCACGAAGTCGCCCTGCCCTTCGCCCCACGGCTTTACCTTGATCAGATTCATGCGGTTCTCCAGTGGAAGAATGGGGCCCGAAGGCCCCGACAGGGTTTAGCCCAGCAGCAGGCCGATGTGTTCGGACTTGACGGCCGCGCAGCCCCAAGCCATGGCGATCTCGTACTGCATCTGGCGGTACTGTGCATACATCGAGATCTCGAAGCTCAGGCCGGTCAGCGGGTCGGTCACGATCATCCGGTCTACAGCCGAGTCGCCCTGCTCCGGCAGAGCCGGGGCTCGGGTGGCCAGGGCAATTGCCGAGCGGGCGAAGAACATGTTGCGCGCGCTGGTGGCCGACAGCGTCACGGCAGTTGCCGCAGCCGGGATGGCCTTCATCAGGCCGGGCGCGGCAATGGTGATCGCACCGCCGTTGGACACGTCAGTGTCACCGGCAACAACCACGTACTTGTTGGCGTCGCCTGCGAAACTGATCACGTCACCGGCCAGGATGGTGCCGGTGCCGGCCGAAGCCAGGGTGATGACGGTTGCCCCGACAGCGTAGCCTGCGGCATTGGTGGTCGACGCGGCGCCGGTACCAGAAACCACGGTCTTGACTTGGGCAGACTGACGCAGAGCCAGGTTCTGCAGGCGGTCGGTGATGCCGTTGCGCAGCATGTCTTCGCGGCCGGCTTCGTTGACCTTGAACAGGACGGACTGCTTGCCGCGCAGGTTGGCCATCGCGCCAGTGCCGAGCACCAGCTGGAAGTCCAGACCCTGTGCGCCGTTTTCTTCCAGGATTCGCAGGGCGCCGGCCGAGTCGCTCAGGTCGGCAGCAGTGCCGAATGGAGCGGTACCGGCAGTGCCGTAGGCGCGGGACGCCTTGACATGCAGTCCAGCCAGGTCAGATTCAATTTCGTTGACCAGGGTGCGCATGCCCTGCTGGATCTGTTGCGACAGGATGACGTTGTACGACGCGCCGTTGTTGTCCAGGCCGCGCTTCTCTTCGCCGTTCCAACGGATCGGCACGCGACGGGCCTTGGTGATGGTCATGGCCACGTTGCCGATGTCCTGGTCGCCGTCGTTCGGCGGAGTTACCGCCGGCGCGATGTCAGTGGCCACGGCAGCAGGAGTAACCGGCGACATGACGGTCTGACCGACCGCAGCGCGCTCGTAGGTCATGTCGGAGGTGACTGCAGGGATGAAGCCGACCAGTTCGCGGGAAACCACGTCCAGGGCGTTGTAAAGCGTCGGGATCAGGCCGGTGAGGGTGTTGGCCATGGTGATACTCCTAAGGGATCGATGTTTGAGTTTTCAGACTTCCGGGCCATCCGACCCAAGCACCGATCCTCCATCCGGGGACCGGCATGTTGTCTGGCGTCATTCGGTAACGACGCCACCTTCACGAGCGAACGCGGCCTGCCCTGCTGGGTCGAGAGCATTCCAGTTCGTGCGCGACATGGATTTCTTGCCTGCCGGCACATTGCCAGGCTGAGCGCCGCTGCCATTGGCACCGGATGCCTTCAGGATGTGCGCCTTGTGCGGGTAGGCATCCACCAGCAGCTCGATTGCTTCGTCTGCGGTGGCCAGTTCGCCAGGGCGGGCGCGGGAGAACAGCTTTTGACCGTTGCCGTCGTAACCGACGACCTTGCCGTCTTCGACCTTGAGGCTGTTGCCGAACAGCGCGCGGGCGATCTCAACGCCAGCCGGGCCTTCAGCGGCGAACTTCTCGGCGATGAACTTGGACGAGGAGAACGCGCCACCGATCAGGTGGTTGTTCAGCTGCCCTTTCAGGCTTTCGTTTTCCTTCACGACCGGCGCGTACTTTTCCTCGAACGCCTTCACCGCCTCGTTCTTGACCCGCTCTACCTCGCCGGCATCGACCAGCTTCTTGTCGTCCAGGTTCTTCACGGTGGCCAGCGCCTTGATGGCGGCTGCGGGATCGGTGATGCCTTCGAACCCCTTCAGGGTGCTTTCAGCGGCTTCAGCACGCTCACGGTGAGATTTGGCTTCAGCGTTCAGACGGGAAATGGTGTTGACGGTACCAGCGGCATCGAATGCCACCTCCTTGCCGTCGTCATGCACATACACCGGCTTGCCGTCTTGAACAACAACGTGGCCTTGGTCGTCGAGCTTCAGTTTCATGCGGTTCTCCGGGCATCCGCCCATCTGCGCGGCATCCGCCGCTGTGCGCCTCTACCCATCCGGGTCTCAGGCATGAAAAAGCCCCGCACTGGGCGAGGCTATGAAATTGCGCGCCACGATATGGCGCTTCGGTGTTTTGTGGCGCGGGCTACAACAGCCGCTCCCTCAGTTCTTCCAACGACAAAAATTTCCCACGGTCGTTGTAGAAGTCCTGCAGCTTCAGCTTGTCCTGTCGCAGCAGCCTCCCACGCTCCGGGCCGAGGATCTCGTCCTGACGAGCGGCAGGCTGGCGTGCAAGCCATTGCGCATAGGTGGTCTGCTGCGGCACCTGGCCATCCATGCTTGCCCGCGTCGCCGCATCACTGATCCCCAGCGCCAGAGCGCTCTTGAGGATCGGCAGCTTGGTTGAGCGACAGCAGAAGTGGATGCGGCCAGGCCCAGCGAGCCACGGAACCTTGTGCCCGATGGGCTGGTATGCGCCAAGCGTGTAGGGCAGGCGGTCACGGATTCGGCAAGTCGTCGAGGTCCGATTGTCCAGCGTGCTCAGCCACTCGACATGGCTGATTATGTCGCTGTTGGCCTCGAACGCCTTGTCGCTTGCCGCCTCTGCCGTGCTGGATACCGCGGACCGGACAACCGCCTCTACCTCGCGGCGAGGCTTCTGCAGGATGCCGTCGGCGTACTTTTCAGCCTTGGTGCCCATGATCTGACGGACGATCTCCGGCGTCGTGCGGCCTTCGAGAACACCGGACCGCACAGCGCTGCGAATCGACGCGGCCCGGTCAGCCTCGATACCAGCCATCCACTCGCTTAGCAGTCGCCCCTGGAATGGCCTTGCCAGCGCAATGGCGCGCACCTGACTGAACTCAGCCACGGCAATCGGAAACTTCTCCTGCACAAGCTTCGGCACAATCGAGCGCAGCACGCTGGCCTGGTAGGCGATCTCATAGCTGGCCACACCCTCGACCGACGCAGTGAGCGCCTGCTGAAGGCTAACGAAGGTTGCCTGGTTGATGCGCAGTACAGGCGCCAGCGCCGCATCGATCTGCGCAACGGACGCGTCCGCGCTCAGGCTGTCGATGGCCGCTATCAGCGCAGCCCGCAAATCCGGGCCGGAACTGTTCAGGATCCTGATGATCGCCACGACCTGGCTGTTGCTAAGCCTGGCGAGATCAACCTCGTGCCCGATCAGTTCGTCCAGCAGCTTCTCGTTGACCGTCTTCATCAGATCGCTCCGAGAGCTGGGCCCTGGGCCCCAATCCTTTCAAGCTCTTCAGGCCATTTGTACTCGTCGCTGATCACGCCGCGGCGCTGCATCTCGGTGAAGAGGGTTTCGTGCGAGAGCATGCCAGCGTTGGCCATGGATACCAGGGTAGGCAGCGAGACTTCCGGCATGTAGTCAACGTCGAAGTTGCCGCGCATCTCGACAGTGCCGCCGTCGCCAAGGCTACGGTAATCGGCCATGTACTGGAGCAACTGCGCCAGGCAATCGCCGAACTGATGCGCCATGCGCTCCAGTGGGGATAGCTCTTGGGCCGCGTCCTCTTCAGCCTGCGTGGCGGTCTTGGTCGCCACCTTCTCAGGTGTGAGCAGCTTGGCCCCGGCCATCCGCATCTCGTCGATGAGATCCTTCAGGGCGGTGCGTCCAGCCTCCACGGCCTTTCCGGTGTGCTCGACGTACTTCATGTCGCCATTCATGGGCAGGTCAGTCAGCGCCCCGACACCCACCTTGAATTCGGTGGGCAGGGGCTTGCCCTGGTTGTCGTACTGCTGCTGCACGCCGATCCGGGCCAAGATAGGAACACGGATGACGTGCAGAATGTTGTCCTGGTCGCTCTGGCTCTGCCAGTGCTTGACGTTCAGGTGGGCCAGCTCCATCAGTGGCGGCTTGGCGGTCATGAAGCCGGTGCGGTCGGTGTAGAAGGTCACCCAAGGGATGACAGGCAGGCTCGTGACGCCTTCGTCGTGCACCACCCACTCGCCAGCCTTTTCGCCCTTGCGGTAGATGCGCCAGGAACCTGGCTCAAGGACGCGGATCTGCTCGACGCACTTGGCGCCAAACTCGCCATCCTCCTCCTCGACCACTTCCTTGTATCGGACCATGGTCAGAACGCCGCCCTTGGACCGCCAGCCCAGAACTTGCTCAGGCTTCACCATTACCGCGTAAGGGCGAACGCCAGCGGCCTGCTCATCGGCTTGGGTGCGCACCCCCTCGACCCGCGCGTGGTCTATGAAGGCGTGACACAGGCCGTGACTGAGGCCTTCACCGAAGAAGGCGACCGACCAAGAGTTGAGGTCGTTACCGGCGTTGTCGATGTTCTTGGCCATCTCGGCAATCTGCTGGGGAACGTCGTCGCCCAGCTGCAGCGGCTCGGCAAACACCCTGGAGGTCATGTTGCCTACCGTCTCGGAGTAGGCCGGGAGCAGCGTGGATAGAGCCAGTCGCTCCTTGTACACGCAGTCATCCTCTGCCGGATACTTCGGCAACAGGCATTGGCCAGCCTCGCGCATAGCCAGGGTGCCGAGCATCAAAGGGGTAATCCGCTCCCAGTACACGCGCATGGCGTTGACCGCTGGCAGCGTGGTATCGGGGCTGTTGGACATGGTCACACTCTCAGGGTCTGGGTCATCATCAGCATCACGTTGATCGGGAATCGCTGGACGACGAAGTAGCCGAATGCGTCGGCGGGGTCTTCGGTGCCGTCCTTCGCCGGCTCGCCGTGTTCGTTGTATGCCTGCTGCTCGATGATTTGCGTGGTCTGCGGGCAGCGGTCGGTGTTGATGAGCAACGACCGCTCGCCATGGCCATTCAGGAACTGGGCGTTGACCGCCAGCACCCTATCGCGGACCAGGGGGTTGGACGGGTTGACCTGTACGCCGAACCCGGCCTGCCGCAGCAGCGCATGGTCCGACTCGCTGCCGTTGACGCTCTTGCGGTTCTTGCCGCTGGCATCCGGGTACACCGTGATGCTGCGGTCTGGGTACCGCGCCTTGATAGCCGCGATCATTGCGGGCGTATCAAATAGCTTGGTGAACTCGTCCAGCATCAACGCCCTTCCATCTCGCAGCACGAACACACAAGCCGCCATGCGGTTGATGTTGAAGTCCATGCCGATGTGCAAGGGCTCGCCAGGCTTGATCACCTCGTCCGTGTGGTTTAGTCGCCTGCAGAAGTTCGGGTAAACGCAGCCAGAGGTCAGGTTGACGAACTTCCCGTCGATGTAAGCATCCACCAGGTTGGCTGGGTAGGACTTGCGCAGCGATGGGATGTAATCGAGCGGCAGGTTCTTGGCGTTGTCGCGCGTTGAGGCGTGGACTATGCCGTACAACCCTGCCTGCTCGGGATCCTCGGCGATCTCGCGCACGAATTTGCGATAGACCCAGTTGAACCCCTCTGGCGTGGTGGTCACATCCACCGTGTTCTCGCTGCGACTCGGCCAGACAGTCGACATCCGCGCGATAATCTTCTTCCACGCACTGTCGGCCTTTTTGATCGGCATGCAGTCGATCTCATCCACCAGGGCATGGGCGATGTTGAAGCCCACAATCTTGTGCGGGTGCTCCATGCTCTTGCAGATGATCGTCGATAGCAGGCGCCCGCGACGATCTCTCAGGTGGACGCGCTTGTTGCTCGGCACAATGTCCGCGACCAGCCCAAACGCCTCGGCAACGACCGGGATGGTGTCATAGAAGATGTCCGCAATATGCGGGTAAGTCGGCGCGAAGTAACCCTGGGGGATTCTCGGGTGCTCCAGTGCGTTGATGCACATGCGCACGCAGCCGACGAAAGTCTTGCCGCTACGGTATCCACCCACGAACGCGGAGAACTTCTTCGGGTGGCTGATGAATTCGAACTGGGGCTTATTCAGCTTCAGGGTTGCTTGCATCTTCAACCCCAATGATTACTTGCTTGGGCTCCGGCACATCCTTGTCTGGATCTGCCAGTTCGCGCTGAAGCTTCTGGATGTTCAGTCGCTTGATCTCATCGTCCAGAGACTTGTCAGGCTCGACCTTACGGTTCACATAGACATCTCCAACCTCCTTGGCGACCTGCTCAAGGATTTGCAGGGCCAACCCGTAGTTGCGCATGCCTTCGACCTTTTCGGCCATCCTGGCGAGAGCGCGGAGCCGATAGGCCCGGTTGGCAATGGGGATCTCTGCCGTCTCCTCACGGAAGCGCTTGCGGGTGTCTTCGAACAGGACTACCCAGCGTTTGGCCAGGTTGCGCCCCTGCCGCTTAGTGGGATCGTGACTTTCAGCCGTCTGGCGACTGATCTCAATGCCGAATTCTTTGTTGACGGCCTCGGCCACCTGAGACGGTGTATCGAAGCAGGCCAACGCCTGAACGATGAAGGCCTTCACCTCGTTGCTCAGGGCTGCCATAAGTTGGGTTCCGTCAATCGCCTGTCAAATATCAAGCCGACTTAAGCAGGCAGGTTCCGCAGGCCCTCGAAATGTTGATCTTGGCCACCTCAGGCGGCCGGCTTGCAGCGTCGATCAGCTGCTGTACGTCATGGCTGGCACCGTAGCGGCGGACCACGCCAACGAATTCCTCGACGTCGTGGCCACGCAACTCAAGCTTCGGCATGCCTGATTCGGTAAACGCGGGAGCACCGTACTTGTCGAGCTTCTGGCCTATGTGGAATAGCTCATGCTCAACGAGCGCGCAGAATTCTATGTCGGAGCACTCGGCACAGTAGTCGGCGGCCAGCGTAATGAGGAAATCTGGCTCTTCGCCAAACCAGTCCCGCATCTGCTGTTCCTGGCGCGCCTTCTGCCAGCCGCCTGCTCGGATCATCAACTGCTCGGCCTGGCCCAGCACTGAGCGACCCTTCTTGTTGAAAGCAGACGATGCCCAGAGCACGCCGATGCTGGCGTCGATGAGGTGAGAATGCTCTGGGTTGTGGATGCTGCCGGTCTCGGCCAGGACTTCGCTCTGGATCCACTCCCAGACCTCGGGAGCCGGGCGGAGGGTAAGCCAGACTGAATCAAGCAGATCCGCCGGTGGAATTGGCCGACTCATACCCGATCCTCACTGTTCTGATCTTTCCGCCAGTGCTGGTGTCGCGCCTTGCCGCCATCTCGACGGCCTTCTCGGCAGATGCGCCCATGTCCATCGCAGCGAATGCGTATGGCGTGCCGCTACCGATGGCGTACGGACGATCAGGCTTGATTGGCGACTTCCACAGACCGGTATCGTCATCCACCGCCACCATCATCAGCTTGCCGGCATCCACGACAATTGCAGATGCGTCGACCTTCCCGGATGGCGCAGTGCCGAAGTAGGCCCCGACCAATGCGTCATAGTCACAAAGGGCGCCCGACATGAAGAACTTCACGCCGTCGCGCTCAATGCACTTGTCACAGTCGTCATCGGTGATCAGGTCGCCTCGGGTGACGCGGGAGTCGTAGGCGATGATGCCGTCCTTGTAGGCGATGGTTGTCAATCTTCACCTCAAAGAGCGATACGCTCGGCCAGGATTTCCGACAGTTCGCCCATGGCGCCGGCCTGAGTGGTGAGCAGTTCCTGGGACTTGACGCTCAGGTCGCGGAAGGCCGGGGATTCGATGAAGGCGCGCAGCTTCGCCAGGCGATCATCGTTCTGAGCCTTCTCGCCGATCATGCGCTGGACGTGGGGCGGCAGGTGCTTGACGTGGCCGATGCCGATGTAGGCCTTCTCGAACACGTCCTTCGGACTCCAGCTGGTATAGCCATCCTCGTACTGCACCTTGTATCCCTGCTCGCCGTCCTTCTCGAATGGCCAGCCGGTGATCTGCTTGGTTCCGATGTATTCCTGAGTCATGCCTATTCCTCGTGTTTTCGCGCCACGATACGGCGCAGGTCAAATCTGTGGCGCGGATCAGGTGAAGACGTGGCCGCGACGAGCCCAGGCATAGGCGACAACCCCGGCATGAAGCATCACACCGAAAGGGTTGACCCAGTGGCCTTGCAGGGCGGTGACAAATGCGCCGAACCCGCCAATCGCGACCAGGTAGAAAGCGATGCTCAGAAGAGGCTGGTCAACCGGGCGAACCTTGCGCAGGTACTCACACGCGGCAAGCACGACCATCACGCACAGGAACGCATCCAGCGCAGTCAGCGCCGATGTCAGGATGGAATTCATGTCAGGCACCTCGCGCAGCCACGAACGAGCCCATGGCGGCTTTGATGGCCGGGATGATGTTCATGGCCGTGAGGCCGAGAATGAAGGCAACCCCGCACAGGAGGTCGTCGGTTACGGCCATCTCAAGCTTGGGGGCGAGCCACATGGTTACCGGCTGCGTCAGGTACGTGGAGAACCCGAAACCGGTGGCGACCGCTGTGGCAGCCTGGAACCGGGTCAGATCCTTCAGGAAGCCAAGGGAGAGAATGGAGCCAATGAATGCTGCCATCACTACCCCGTACTTGCCGAGCACTACGCTCGCAGCGGTGCTGGTTGGTTCGGCCATGGGGTGTCCCTTGGAATAAAAGGCCCTGGGGAGTCCCTAATGAGGACCAGGGCAAGCGTGCGGAGCAGCACATAACGAATTGGAGCGGATACGGGGAATCGAACCCCGATCGTCAGCTTGGAAGGCTGTCTAGCGACCTGCGCTACCCGCAATTCAGTCTTCGAGATCAATGGTCATGTGAAGACGGGCAATATCCTTGTCTCCGTCAGCCGTTTGCCTGGCGCCTTGCAAGTCGATACTGAACGACGTGAGGTCGATTTCGCTCGAATACACGAACTCGCTCTGGTCTCGCTCATCGTAAATGCGGAGAACGAGCACGCGATCATCCTCAACGCCTTCCAGCGCCTTACGCAGGTCGCCAACAGTCAAACAGTTCATGGCATTCCTCAGGAAGTAGCGCGGGTCTTTCCCCGCCTGTCCGCCAAAGACCTTAGCAGCGCTGGCACCCCAATGCACCAGTCTCGCCAATCCAGTCTCGCGCCACCCACAAGCACAGTGAGAATGGGTGCGCGGGCTGCCGGTGTTTTTCTGCATCGCGGCACTACCGGCTTATCCGCGTCCAGATACCCCTTTCGGGCCACTCTGGCTGTGGGTCCCGCACCAGAAACAAAAATCCCGGCACTTGGCCGGGACTCTTGAGGCCCTCTTCGGGCAATAAAAAACCCGGCTTTTTGGGCCGGGCTTTGAATGTTTTCGCCAAAGGCGAAATTATGACGATGGCGAAATAGTGCCAAAACACTCCTCAAACTGTCAAGCGGCTATTTCCTGCGTCTCGTCATTTCGTTCACGGAGCCTTTCCACCACCCGAGCGACAGGCTTGAGCGCCTGCTTGTCGAGCTTGTCGACCTGAGCGCCGAGAGCATCCCATACCTCCTGCCAGTCCCTTGCCCAGTTCTGCGGGTTCATCTTCTCGCCGGTGCGATCCTCAACGAACATGCACACCGCTCCGGGACCCATCGCCTCGCCGCCATGGACGATCATCTTGTGCGATTGGAGCGCAGCCATGGCCATCCAGTAGGCGCGCTGCTTCTTGCGGTCTGTGAGCGCTTCCAGGCCGCTTCCAAGCCACACCAGTCCATGGGCAATGCTCAGGTCGTTTCCGCTGGCCACGGGCGAGTACATGAAGTTTCCCAGGTGGCGCAGCGACTTTGGCAGGGAATCGATCGCCTGAATGACCAACCCGGCAGTCAGCATGTGCGCGCAGCGGTCGTTGGTGAGGCGGCGCCCCGGGCGGGTCTCCTGCACCCCTTCCTTGCGAACCTCATACACCTTGCACACCTCCTGCCCGTCGTGGTTCTCCAGCATGACCATGATCTTCACATCGCCAGAGCCACCTTTCTTGCCCAGTGCTGCTTGCTCCGCAGCCACGGCCAGGGCGGATGCGCGATTCTCGTGCAGTGCGTCGTGCCAAACTTGGCGAGCGCTGATTACTTTCATGGCTGTTCCCCCTGGATGCGATTTTTCTTCTTCAGCAAAATTTCTTCGTAGCTGCGCTTGCGGCGCACTGCGCCAGCCCAAGACAGGGCCCCGCCGCTGACCACCGTGAGGGCGGCCAAAATGAAAAATGCCCATGCTGGCGTCATGCTGCCTTCTCCTTCAGCTGCTTGATCTTGTCGCGGTACTCGGCCTTGATGGCCTTGAGCTCGTCGATGGTGTAGCGCTGGGCCTTATGAGGGCCTTCCAGCCAGGCAACCTGCTCGGCGCCGATGCGCTGCACGAGGTTGATCCGGTAGTTCACGATGTCGCCCGACTTGTGCTGGTTGCAGGGCACACACTGCTTGTGGCAATTGAGCGGCTCGAAGCGCAGCTCCGGGTTTCCACCAACGGTGCGGTAGTGCCCGGCGTCGTACTTGCCCTGGTGGTGCCGGCCGCAGCTGATGCATGGCTGCGCCTCATCGCGCAGGCGCACCCACTGGTTGAATACCGCCTGGGCCTCGCGTACGTAGTCGGCCCGGCTCTTGAGCTTCTGCTTGCGCACCTGGATCTCGCGGCGCTCACGCTGGGCAATCGCCTTGCGGGCCATTGCTTGGTTCTCTGGCTTCTTGGCTAAAGCCAGCGCACAGGCAACGCTGCACACCTTCTGCGTGGACATGGCCGGCTCGAAGAGCTTTCCGCAACCTGGTGCCTTGCACTTCTTCGGCTTGATCTCAGCTACGCGCATGGCTCGGCCTCCTTGGCTTTCTGCTGCTCGGGATCGAAGTCGCCGCGCAGGGGCATGAGCCATTTTTCCCAGACAATGGCCTTGTCCTCGCTGATCACCCATACGACCTCGCCGCCCTCCTTCTCGTAGACACCTGGGTCCATCGGGTCTCGCCGATCAACAGGCCCTACGCAGTGGCGGCTGATCAGCTCTACGCAAGTACCGATTACTGGCGGGAACGTGTGATTGATCACCAGCGCCAGGTCGCCCGGCTTGAAGTTATGGCTCATGCCGCAGCCTCCCCAAGCAGATCATCGAAGTAGACGCCTTTGCCGCCGAAGTACGCGGCGATCTTGTCCGTGTAGATGCAGCCCTGCTCGCGATTGAACAGGCGGGTCACCGGGAAGCCATCGGGGCCGAACATTGCGCAGGCGCCCATGAGGTGAAGCTTCCGCTCGTAGGTCAGGTGCACGAAGCTGGTAGCCCAGCCCTCGAAGAAGTCACGATCTGCAGACCGCATGATCGGCACGCCGAAGTGCAGCTTGCAGTACCGGCGCACATCCTCGACGTCGCCCATATCGGTTGTCTTGGTGATGCGGTCGTACATGGCGAACCACAGTGCGTTTTGATCCAAGGTGCGGTCCTTGCCTGGGCGCATGCTCACCACTACGAATTTCTTCTCGCGGTAGAGCTGGGTCAGCATGGTGATCGCCTCGGAGAGCTTGCTGGCGCTGTTGACGGAGATCTTCTCAGCCATGGTTCTGCTCCTTCACCCAGCGGCGCACCGACAGATCGCAGCCCATGACTAGGCAAACGCCATTGGTCATGCCGCGGCGAGTGGCGCGCTGGCGGCAACCACATCCACACCGGCGACGCGACTTCGCGCCGACTGGCTCGTGATAACGGATCTGCCCCGGCAGCCCGCCGATTTGACCCCAGCCATTCATGCCGCCACGCATTGCAGCGGCGCGCGCAGCCTGAGACATTTCGTTGAGGTCACCCATGGGATGCCTCCTTGGCCATAGCTGCCAGCGTGCACTGGGCCTCGGTTATTACCATGTGGCGCTCGGCTTGGTTTTCTTCGTGATTGTCCTCGTTTTGGACCAGGTACTGGAGCGGTAAGCGCAGCGCCTCGTTCTGAGACTTCAGCGCCGCAATGACCTCGTTCTGCGCTTCGTAGCCGGTGCGCAGGCCGGCGAGTTCGGCCTTGAGCGCGCCGATTTGCTCACGATCCGACTGAGAGCCTGCTGCCGAATGCATGGCTTCTGAATTCAGCCGCTCGATCTCCGCGAGTAGCGCCAAGATGGTGGCCGGGCTGGCGGCGGCGATGAGGCGCCCGTCGTCATGGTGCAGGCCATGGACTTCACCGGTCTTGTCTTCGCAGTAACGGAGGTCGCCAGAGGCGTACCACTCACCGAACCCAGCGGCCTCTGCCAGCGCCTTGAGTTGTGCTTTGTCGATGGTCATGGCTGATCTCCCGGCGCGGATGGGTAAGGCATCCAATGCGTTGGCACAAGATCACCATCCAGGCGCTCAACGCCGTCAGAGCCATAGCACCATGCGTCTTCGCTGTACTGCTCCTGCTCGCTGTACTCTCCGCTTTCTCGATCTTTGTCTGTCATGAACGTGTCGGCGCAGGTGAGCTGCCCGCTGATCACGCCGCAGTCCTCGCGGTAGAACAGAACCTCGACATGCTTGGGGCAGGATTCCATCGGCTGCCAGGACGCGGCGCGGGAGGCCTGCCAGCCTTCCCACCGTGAGTTGTGGATGCCTATTTGCAGAGTGCTCACCAGCTTCCAAATATCGACGACCTTGTACATTCCAAGGCTTTCGTCCCAGGCTATACCGGCAGGAATTGGGAATGTCGACTCGAACTGCTCGCGCATCTTGTTGGTGTCCATCAGTGCTTCTCCTTGGCCATGGCGTTCAAGCAGGCCTTGCAGGTGACGCTGGTCCGCTCGGGGGTGAACTGACTGGCCTTGACCAGTCGTCCGCACTTCACTGCGACGAGGCCCATGTAGGCCATGCGGTGCCACATGTGGATTCTGTTCATCACACCCCCTCCCCGGCCGGCTGCCCAGCTCGATCTTCTTCACAATCTGGGCACGGCTCCATGATCGGCTCCGGTGGGTCGAACTCGCCGTAGTAGTGGTAGTCACCGGAGAAGACTTCACCCTTGTCGTCGCAGCGCTTGCAAGCTGACTTGGGGATTGCCGTGGACTGCTCAGGGCTGAGGCCGATCTGAATCGCCATCTGCCAGAACCTCCAGCACTTGGCGATCATCGGAAGGCGGTAGGTGTCAGCCATGCGGTACTTCTCGATTTCCTCGACTGGAATGTCATGAGCTTCGGCGTAGGCTTTTTCGAATTCGTCTCGACGGAGATTCATTTGCGGGCCTCCTCTTCTTCAGCGATCTGCGCCAGGCGCTCAAGGCGCTCTTCCGACTGACGAGCAAGGTCAATGTGGTCTTGGCCGCTCAGCACCGGAATGCAGACGAACAAGATCCCGGCCTTGATGAAGGCCTGGGCTACTTCTCCCGCTCCACGGAGCTGGGCTGGGTGGGCGCGGTTCATTGCAGGGTCTCCTTGCGCAGACGCTCAGATTGGCCCTCGAAGACCAGACCGATCCCCCGCGCCTCACGGAGGCGGTCCACGGACCGTTCGCCCAGCACTTCGCCCAGGCGCTCGAAGTCGAGGTTGGAGATCACGATGGTCGGGCGCTGGTCCTCGTACCGGCCATTGATCACGTTGAACAGGGTCGCCAGTTCGAACTCTGACGGCTTGGTTGCGCCGACCTCGTCGATGATCAGAAGATCGGGGTCGACCAGAGAGGCGAAGGCCTGCGCCTCGGTGTAGTCGGACTTGTCGCTGTAGCTGCCCTTGATGAACTGCAGGAGGCCGGATACGGTTCGGTAGACAGCGGTCATGCCGGTGCTCAGCATGATTGCGCCGGCGATGGCGGTTGCAAGGTGGGTCTTCCCAGTACCCGGGGTTCCGGTCATGACCAGGCAACGTCCGGCGGCGCGGTGGTCGCGGAAATTGGCGGCATACCGCTTGCTGCCAGCCAGATTCTGGCGCTGGTTGTCAGTCTCGGCGCGGTAGTTGGCGAAGGTCTTGTCCATGAATCGGCGAGGTATCAGGGAGGCGCCCAGCTTGCGCTCCAGGCGTGCTGCGGCCATCCGCTCTTGGGCTTCCTGCTGTTCGTGCAGGTCCTGCGCCTCACGGGCTTCACTGGCGCACTCAGGGCATCCGCTCTGCCCCTGCTTGCGGATGATCACCGCGAACTCACCATGCTTCTCGCAGTTGCCGGGCTGCTTGGCGATCACGCCGAGGCGGCGCTCGATGTCACACACTTCGAGGTCAAGGGGCTTAGAAATCATACGATCCATCCTCGTTCTGAGTGCGGCCGCCGGTGTAGTCGATCTGGTCGAAACCGTGGTGGCGGGACTGAGGGGCGGCCTGCTGGCGGGTATCTCGGATGCGGTTGATCACCCAGGAGGCCTTGAATCCCTGCCATCCGGCGGACAGGGCTTCGGTGATGGCGTCTGGCGCGGAGATTCCAGCTTCGGCGCACTTGGCAAGCTCGGAGTTCACGGTGGCCCACACGGTGGCGGTCACGGCGGCCTTCTTCGCCTTGCGCTGGGCCAGCCAGTCGGTCAGCAGTTGCTCGGGGATCTGGTTCGGGTTGTCGGCCAGCAACTGGGCCAGGCCGAACGGAGTCTTGCGATCAGGCTTCGCCGCGGGAGCGGGAGCCGGATCCGGTACCGAACCCTGGGGAGATGTAATATCTTCCGAAGGAAGATTTACAGAGGGGGTTTTATTCTTGGAATAGAGAAGGGACTCGTCGGTTTTGGTCTGTTTCGCGGCAGATCCGATTCGGACGATTTGAGCCGAGTCAGACGATTTGGTCTGTTTCGGCTCTTCGTGAAATACCCACTCTTTCGGGTCGCAAAGACCGATATCACCCCTGGCCCCGCCGTTACGGAACAGCACCCGGCGGAGCAGTAAGCCAGAGATCGCTTTCGACACGGTGTCAGGGTGGATATGGGTGGCCTTGGCAATCGCCGTGGCCGGGATGCGCTGGGCGCCCTCATTGAAGTTCAGGGTAGCCTTGGCCACGTACAGCACGATCTTCATCTCACGAGCGGACAGGTCGATAGCCATCAGGCCATCCATCAGCTGATTGTCCATCCGGGTAAACCCCCCGGTGTTGCGTAATGGGACGATGTTTGTCATGATTTCTCTCGCTTACTGCGTTATCGAATCAGCCGACCTCGTCCGTCGGCTTTTTCATGCCTGAAATCCAGGCGGTTTAGGTGTCCGGTGCATCCGTGGTAGCTTTTTGCTTCCACACGAAAAGGTCCAAGGAGACCGGACATGGCTGAAAAATCGGTAGAGCAACAGGCGCTGGATACCCTCAACGCGCTAATAGCTGGTCGATACGTTCCTGCGTCGACTTTTGTGTTTTCAGCAACGACAGCAACTCTGGACAAAGAGATGCTTCGCTCGCTTGAGATGCAGCTTCGGGAGTACTACGCAAGTGGTCTTGCCGAGAAGCAAACTCATGCTCCCGTAACGCAACCGCTTCGGGTGTGAAGTAGCGCGACATGAACACGAAGGCCGAGGCGAACGCTTCACCGTGCGCCCTGGCCTTCTCCTCCTTGAGGTCGTCACGCAAGATGTAGCCGACCGATTCCTTCAGCGACTCAGCGCAGGCACGCGCAAAAATCAGTTGGATTTCCTGCTGCATAGCTTCTGGCGACATGCCCTTCTCCTGCTCTTCTTAGGCCCTTTCGAGGCCCTTTTTGTGACTTGCCAGCGAGAGCAGAGGGGCCTTATGCCTCATCTGCCTCAACTGCTCCTGTACCGCCAACGAACGACCCGCTTCGAGGTAATGGTTGGCGGTGTATTCGAGGCTCCATCCAAGCTCGGCGCTAAGCTGCCGAACCTCTTCCTGAGCCCCCTTCTCCATCAAGTTGAAGGCTGTATCAGGCATAGGCCCTCCAAAGGGTCTTTAAGCCGACTTATCCTGTTCGCCGATGCCGTGCATTTCGCGGATCATCTGGGCGGCGCCCAGGCGCCTGGCGACCATCGACAGCTCGTGAACGTAGGTAGCCAGTTGCATTCCGGCTGCGCGGGCTTCCATGCGAAGCATCCGTGCGTCTTCGGGCTTGTAGCGAGACTTCACTACTTCGCTGCGTTTGTGGGCCGGGTTGTCATAGGCCATACGGGTACTGCTCCTTGCGGTTGAAGTGGGTTAAGCGGCGGTTTTTTTGGACTGGGCCTGGCTTGGGAACGGACGAACCTCTTCTGCCTGGAAAGTCCCATCGGCTAGCTCCGTGACGTAGATGTCACGACCTACTCGCAAAGCCTTGTTCAAGGCGCCTTGGCTCATGCCAAGAATCCTGGCCGCCATGGTTTGGCCCTTGCTTTCGGCGAATTGAGTAAGGGTGATTCGGCTCATTGCCATACCTCCTTTGGTTCTTAGGCGCAGATTATCTCCCATGGAGATAGTTTGCAACTCCAATGGAGATGGTTACTTATTTCCAATGGGAATATTCTTGGGAAATGACTAAAGAACGACGCCCGTTGCTAGATTGGGAGCGCGAAGAATGCGCAGCCCTGAAAAAGGCTCTTATGAGCTATAACGCCGGCCGCCCAAAAGAAGATCGACTGACGCAAGATGAAGTCGCGGACAAGGTCGGTATGAGCCAGGGAACGCTCGGCAGCCATCTGAATGGATATCGCCCTATCACGCATAAGCTGGCCGTAGCCATGGCAGAGCTGCTGAAGGTTCCGGTTCGCTCCTTCAGTGAAAGGCTTGCTAGCGACATCGAGAGAATGGCCTCTGCCGCAGGAATAGCCTCTGCTCCTGCTGGCCCGGCAAGTGATGCGTTTGAACCTCGCAGCTTCGACCTTGAAGACGACCCGGACTATGTAGGGGTGAATCAGTTGTCTGCGCGCGCAGCTGCCGGGAAGGGCGCTGATAACTCACATGTCGAGATTCGCGGCGTCCTGGCATTCAAGTCTGACTGGCTCCGATCCAACAGGCTTAACCCTAAGGGCCTTGATGTGATCTACGCCGATGGCGACAGCATGGACCCGACGATCAATAGTGGTGATGTGCTCCTGGTCGACCGATCAAAGCTCGAGCCCAAGGATGGTCAGATCTTCGCATTGCAGAGCGAGTCCAACGGGACGATTGTGAAGCGCCTGGTCAAGTCTGAGATCGACGGATGGATCATTCGCAGCGACAACCCAGACAAGAAGCGCTACGGGGATGAGACCTTGCGGGATGGGGAGATCAACGAAGTCAGGATCATCGGTCGCGTAGTTTGGCGTGGCGGGATGCTATAGCGTCCACGGTGCTGGCGAGAAGAACTTCACCACCCTGGTGAAGAAGCGTAGGAATGAGAAGGTGCATGGGCTTGCCGTGGCGCTAAATCGCAAGCCTGGAAGCAGGTTTGATTAAATTTGCAGCGCTGCGTCGATTGGCTTGGAGACTTTATTGAGGAGCCGGGATGGCTGATCGTTTAGATGTAGTAAATGAGCGTCAGGACTTTTTGAAGGTTGACGCAGGAGACTTTGCGAGATTTTTAGAGGCGAAGGTCGGGGAAAACGATATCTGTCCTCTTTGCAGTGGTGAAGAATGGAATATCTTCTGCCCCGGAGGCCCTGATTCCCCAACATTTCGGATGGGGCTTCTGGTTCGGAATGCTGAGCCACAGCACTATGCCTCAGTTTTTTCTTATGCGTGCAAGAGTTGTGGCTTCATGAGATTTCATGACGCGTCACTGGTTCATGGGTGGGTTGCGGACAATCCAAAGCTCGAGATTGATTTGGCCGACAAAGAGACCCATCAGGAAGCCCCAGGCAATGAGTAAAATAACGATGGGGCCATCCGCCGAAGGCCTAAAATTGCGTTTCCACGATTTCACCACTGGACGCTTTGCCTTCGATGCCGGGAAAAACCCGGTCGCCGATGCCGGCAGTGACATTAGCGAACCCTTGCGCAATACTGAGTCTATGAACGACATTACTCGCGAAGAACTAAATGCTCGTCTTGAGAACCAGCAGCTCAAGGCTGACGCTCGCCTGAAGGATTTTGAGGGTCGTATTGCGGATGGATTCACGCAGATCAACCATAGCCTGCAACTGCTCGATAAAGACCTTTCTGGCGTAAAAGGCCTGCGGGGAACGATCATCACCAATTCGATTGTCTCCGTCATAGCCATCGTCGGAATCGTGATTGCTGTCATGGCATATGGTGTTTCCAATTTTGACTCCGGCAGGGACACTGCCGCCGCAATCCAGGAGGTCAAGCAACAGTCTGCTGAAGCCAAGGCCCTTCTTGAACAGATCAAGGCCCAGCAAGCCAAGGCTGCCGGGCAGTAAGCTAGCAAGAAAATACGAGCCCGCCTCCCCGCGGGCTTTTCTTTGCCTGGATGATGGCAAAGGGCTGGGGTGGTAGGATGGTCATTTCTCAGGAAGAGCAAAAATGCGAAAAGCCCTGCCAGCCACCCTTGTCGCAGCCATCCTTTGGTCGCAGCTTGCCGTAGCTGAGCCCACCTATATCGACAAGATGACTGGTCTTTCTGCGGTTTGCAGTCTTGACGCCATATATCAGGGAGCCGAGGTCAGGGCCGCTGAGAGGAAGTATGGCGAAGGCAGCAAGCGCTGGTCAGAGGCATTCCATCGTCGACTAGATACGGTAAGAGCCTGCGCAGATGATGCCAAGATCAAGGGGAAGGCCTTGTACAAGGCCGAGGTTGATCTCATGCCATCGCTGAAACCAGAACTGGCCAACATGTACGTATCGTGGCTCACCTACTTGGACCACCTCGTTGATGAAGATCACGATACCTATGAGCGCCAGTATGAGATTTCAGCGAATCAGCTGAAGGCACAGATAGATTCGATGTAATCATCGCGATGTGCCGACTGGACTGGCCGGCCCTGGTGTTTTATTGCCAGGCCCATGCTAAGTAGCCGCAATGGTAGGATGGCAACATTATGGAAATGGAGGTCTGCCGGTGGAATCACCCGATAAGAAATGCCCCTACTGCGCTGAGGACATCAAGGCTGAGGCGATTCGCTGCAAGCACTGCGGAGTCAGCCTTCTCACCGGAACTCATGATGGGCAGATTCCAGTCAAGCCTCGAAAGCCAATCTGGCCGTGGCTGGTCCTGGCCCCCCTCCTCCTTTTCGGCGCAGTATTAATCATCGGCGCGCTCTCTGGTCCGTCGGATGAGAAAAGCAAGGCGCGATACGCAATCGATCTGTGCTAGAAAGGGGTAGATGACGAACTTCAGTCTCTGGACACCAGGCGATTCATCCGAAGTACCTGCCAGATGATGGTGGAGAAATTCGAGAAGCAGTACGGCCGATCTGCCTCACTTCGCCGCGAATAAGCCAATCCTCTCCGCAGCACGAGCCCGCCTAGCGCGGGCTTTTTTGTGCCTGCTGAAAATAATATCTCCATTGGAGTTGACACTAATATTTCCATAGGAGATATTTACACCCATCGAGGCGCTACACAGCCCCTCGGGAGGCCCTCAAGCCGACCGCTCTTTACCACCGATGGGAACCTCGCGGATCGATCCCGGCAACGGCACAGCGCGAGCAATAAATTCGATCCCCATACCAGCTCTGGAACTGGCCAGCTCGAAATCAGGCGCTTACGGCGCGGATGGAGGGTTGAGCTGCAACGCTCCCTGCCAGGTAGCCCTCAGAACGGGCTGATGCACTGGTACAGCGGGCCACGCCGGGGAACCGGTGGCGGCTGCAGCAATGAAGCAATCGCCCAGGCCACCGTGGCGAGTAACGGAGCCCAGCAATACCGATTTCACTCGCAGCCATTCGCACGAGTGGCTGCCGGGAAATCAACCGAGGAACGCAGCATGCAGATCAACCAGCAGAAAACGGTGCAGGTCGATGTGACCGAAATTCGTCTGCACATCAAGGTGCGCGATGGCTTCGCCGCCGACCTGCAAGACGCCCAGGGCGATGAGGTCGGCAGCTACGAGGGATATGTGCCGGATTTCTTCCCGGGTAACCACTACGGCGACTACCTGATCCTGAACATCGACCTCGATACAGGTCAGATCAAGAACTGGAACAAGCCCACGGTGGCAGACGTCGAGAAGATGCTGAACCAGGGCGATGACGACTGAACAACCAACGCCTCGTCAGCCTGACGTTAACTGCCCGATGCCCTGCTTCCCATAGCAGGCTGCATCGGGGATGCCTCTGCGCAATGTCCTCTGCACGCCCGAGCAAACATAACCGGTGTGGCAACCGGAAGCCGCAAACGGGCGGCAAGAGAAAGCGACCAGAGGCATCCCCGATGTAGCCCGCCCCCACCACTCCAAAGGACACCCCATGAACGCACAAGCACATCTCACTCCTCCTGCCGTTGGCGAAATCTGGCCGGGCCAGGGCGGGATCTACTTCGGCCTGGCTCAGTATCCGGAAGGCATCTGTCACGTCATCGCAGCCGCTGAAGACCTCCCGGGCCGCTTCGCTTTCGGCGCATATGGCGAGATCACGGAAGCAACCAGCCGCACCGATGGCCGGGCCAATACCAAGATCCTGTTGGCGCGTGAAGGCAAGCATCCCGCCGCTATCGCAGCTGCTGCGTACACCGCCGACGGCCATACCGACTTCGCCCTGCCATCGATTGGTGAGCTGCACAGGTTCTGGCAGGTCGCCCCGGAGTCGTTCTCGACCGAGCGGTTCTATGTGTCGAGCACGCAGTTCTCAGCCAGCACCGCCTGCAGCATGGGCTTTGAGGATGGCTGGCTCGACGGCTACGGCAAGGGCGGCGGGCGTCTCGTGCGCCCCGTCCGCAGATTCCTTCAGTAATTCATTCCTTCAATACCTCTCGCAGGCGATTCCGGGACTCAAGACGAGCCAGTCCAGAAGCATCCCCGGCAGCTCGGGGCGCCTGCCTCTTTCCCCATAACGACCGCATCGACAGGTGCCGGGCTTGGCTTTTCACGCCCGGCTTGGTAACCGGTGCCCGGCATCTGATCAATGCGGTTGGCTACTGAGGTTCACACGATGAGCAAAGACACAGGCGGACCGGCGTTCCCGGTCTCGTATGACCACCAAACATTCGAACCATCCCACGTAGATGAAGCCAAGCGGCTTATGTCAGGCATGCCCCTGCGCGACTACTTCGCGGCCAAGGCCCTGCAAGGATTGTGCGCCGATCCAAACACCTCTGGTGCCAAGCGCGAGCATATCGCGGCCGAGTGCTACGAACTGGCCGACGCAATGATCGCCGCCCGGGTGAAGCCATGAGCGGCTGGATCAAGTGCAGTTGCCTCAACTGCAGTGTTGAGTTCGAGAAGATGAAGGCCGACCTGACCAGAAGCCCGAACAGCTTCTGCTCGAAGTCCTGCAGTGCTCAGCACAGGGCGAAGGTGAACGTTGATCGATTCTATGAGCGCTGCGAAAAGACTTCGTTTTGCTGGAACTGGAAGGGAAACCTGAATTCCTGCGGCTATGGCTACTTGAAGATCAAAGGCCGCGTTCGAAGGGCGCACCAGGCTAGCTATGAGATTTCTCGGGGCCCAATCCCTCCAGGGATGGTGGTCATGCACTCCTGCGACAACCCGGCCTGCGTCAACCCCGATCACCTTTCTCTAGGCACTCATCTGGACAATATGCGCGACATGCGGGCGAAAGGGCGAGGAGCTTCGAAGCTGAACGTAGAGAGCGCGCGCCTGATCAGGGCTTCAACATCCAAGACCAGCGATCTCGCGGAGCTGTTCGGCGTGAGCGTGAGAGCGATACGAAACGTTCGCTCTGGCGCCAGTTGGAATCCTCTCCCTTCCCCACCCACCGAGTAACCCACCACCTGGAGGACGCCATGAGCGCATTTGGATACTGCGAGGGTGAAACCTGCGCCCGCGATGGCTGCGAGGGCTCCATTGAGATCGAGCCAGTAAAGGATTGCAGCTGCCACATCGCTGCACCCTGCTGGAATCACGAGAACGCCGACATGCACTGCCCTGATTGCGGTTGGCGCGTGGCCGACGACCCTCTCTGCGTTCGTGAGATCGAATCCATCAGCCTGGGCGCCCCTATCCCATTCATCCAGACAAAACCGCGCGTGCTCGATCCGACCAAGATCGACTGGGTGGCCAAGCTCCACACAGCCAGCTCGATGATCAAGGAAGGCGTCTTCCCTGTTGGCACCCCCGCCAAGGAGGTTGAGGAAAAGGTGCGCGGCACCTTCGGCGGACGCTTCGAGCGATTCGACGCGAAAAAAGGCCTATTCAAGTACATCGCATACACCGACTGAACCCACCACCTGGAGGCGACCATGGGCGCACTTCGAGCAGCACAATGGCAGTTTGACGAGGAGTTGCCTCCATCGGTGAGTGAGTCGCCGCAGGATGCAGCAGAGCAGGCTTGGATCAGCAATGGCGTACCTGAGCTGTTGGCGCGCAGGGATTACCTGTTCTCGCTCAAGGGCAAGCAGGTTGGCGTGGGCTTCGAGCGCTTCGCCTTGGCTGTCGACGAGTTCGTGATGAGCGAGCTTGGCGCGCAAGGGGCAAGCCAAACTGTGCTGGGCCGCTTGGTTCTGGCTGCGCTGGCCAAGTCCAGCAGCGAGGCAGCATCGGCAGCGCAGGAAATGTTCAGCGCGCCAAGCCATCAGGCTGTGCTTGAACAGTTGGCCATCGACCTCCTGACCCCTTTCGCCAGAGATGGAGTTCTGGCCCAGGCCGAGGAGGCGCAATGAAAAGCCCCCACGTCCTGATCGACGAAGAGCTTGAGGCCATGGCACACCCTGAGACGCCACTGTCCTGGCAGGCCATGGTCCTCAAGCTGCTGACCGAAATGCTGGCCGACCAGCGCATCACCATCGAAGAGTTCAACCACTACTGCGGGCGCCTCAACAAGATCGTTGATGGGCGCAAGGAGGTCGCATGAGCAAAATTGATTGGGCTGCCAAGCCAGATGGATATCCACTCTGGATCATCCCGATGCAAGGATTTGAAGCGTGGCCTGCAGGCTGGCACAAGGATTCTGGTGATTTGTACATCGATCAGGTGGGGCGCCCTTGGGCCAAGTCTGACGAGGGCAAACGCTTCAAAGTGTTCACGGATCCAAACGGCTGGCCTAATGCTGGTCGCCCTCCCGTTGATACCAAGTGTCAGGCTCTTATAAAAGGAAGAGATGAACTGTGGGTTGAGTGCCATGTGATCTGGCACCACCCAGAATTCATTAGTTCGGCGGCAGTTGTGCACGGCGAAGGGCGCCTTCTTTGTTGGTCGAGCAACTTCCGCCCCATGCCTACGCCAGAGCAAGAGCGCCATGCAGGGCTGAACGAAATGATTCGCCATATCAAAGATCACCCTCTTGGAACCCACGGCGCCAGTCACCTGCAAGAACTGATGATCCATGAGGACGTTGCCCGAGACCTTTGGGACGCTGGCTACCGCAAGCAGGAGGCATCATGACCACGCCAATCGTGAAGGCGCTCATTGACGAGCAAGTTACTGAGCTAACCGAGACCCAGGCCATGCCCGCCGATCGGGTTCTCATGCTGTTCAAAGGGCCGACCTTTGCCGCCGCAGTGCACCAGGCAGAACTGGCCAGCATCGAAAATCCGGAAGCCTGGAAGTGCCGGGCCTGCATCTGCGGAGAGTGGACGGTCGGGTACGAGGTACTGGCATGAGTTTCTATGAGGATAACATCGCAGACGGCAGCCACTGCTCCATCTGTTGCCAGTTCATCGGCGAAGACGTTGGCTGCCCGAGGGAATGCCGGGATTGCGGCGGAAGCAGCTCCGGAGACAAGAAAGCGCGCAAGTTGCAGAGCATGGCTCAGTTCGAAGCGTGGCTGCAAAACACTGGCGTCCAACATTCGAAGCACAACAACGGCTATCACGTCGTGCTCAAGCTTCCCGGCAACAAGATCATCGACTGCTGGCCAAGCACGCGGAAGTGGCAGTTGCGAGGACAGAAGATCAGTCGGGACGGAAAGGCTCTGCATGAGCTCGTTCGCAAGCATCTGAGGCCTTGGCCATGACCAGTTACCAGCGCGCCCGCCGCCTGTACATCTGGCGCGGCTCCGTCTCTGCCCTCTTCGCCTGTACCGCCTTCATGCTCGCCAGCGCATTAGCTGGTGGCATCACTTCCTGAATCACACGCACCCGAGCACGGCTGGCCCTACGGGGATAACCGTACCCCATGCGGGGGCGTAAGCGGCGAGAGCGCGCAGCCATCCACCGCAGCCAGGGCGCGGGTCAACCCTCATGCCTGCGTGACCTGGCATTCCCCCTTTCAACTGACGGCGCCGGCCTGGCGCGAGGCATTCCAATGTCCACCACCAATATGAGCATCTGGGAGAAGGTCCAGACGACCGACACCCGTTTCACCAAGGACGCCAAGGTCGGCGGCCAGCAGATCACCAGCCTGAACGGCGCCGCCATGGTCATGAAGGCGACTGAGCTTTTCGGCCCCGTCGGCATCGGCTGGGGATGGAAAATCATTGAAGAGCGCTTCGACGATGGTCACGAGATCTACACCGGTGAAGGCGACAAGCGTGCCTGCATCGGCCGCGAGATCGGCCACACAGTCAAGATCTGCCTGTGGTTCGTACAGGACGGCCAGCGCGGAGAGATCGAGCAGTACGGCTGCACGCGCTACCAGTACAAGACGAACTACGGCATGACCACTGATGGCGAGGCGCCGAAAAAGTCGCTGACCGACGCCATCAAGAAAGCCCTCTCCATGCTCGGATTTAGCGCCGACGTCTTCCTGGGCATGTTCGACGACCAGAACTACGTCCAGCAGCTCCAGGCCGAGCAGGCTATCGAGCAGGCCGAAGATAGGGAAGCCGAGATCGAACGCCAGAAGCAGGAGCGCCTCGACTACATCAAGTCGGTGGTCGACACGATGCAAGGCGCTCAGTCGGCGCATGAACTCAAAAAGATCCACGACGCAGCCGTGCGCAAGCTTACCGCCCGCAAGGATGATACCGGCGTCAAACGGATCGCCAAGGAACTGGCGACCCTCTCGCCCAAGTTCAAACAGGAGTCCGCAGCATGACTCAGCTTTACGTGCTCACTGGGCAGATGGCCGAACTTGCAGCCATGTGCGAAACCGATGACGAAATCCTGAAGCAGGCAATTCAAGACACCATGGCTGGAATACAGGGTGAGTTTGAAGACAAGGCCGATAGCATCGTCATGCTGCGCCGGAACATCGAAGGCGACATCGGCGCGATCGACGCCGAGATCAATCGATTGAACGAGCTCAAGCGCATCAAGACCAACAGCGTCACGGCAATCACCGAATACCTGCGCCGGAATATGGACGCGGCAAACCTCAAGTCGATCAAGCGTCCGCTGTTCACCATCAGCCTGGTCACCGGCAAGGAAAAGGTGATCGTCGACAACGAAGACGCGGTACCGGATGAACTGACCTCGGTTGC
Source organism: Pseudomonas sp. FG98 (assembly GCF_057808595.1). NCBI lineage: Bacteria > Pseudomonadati > Pseudomonadota > Gammaproteobacteria > Pseudomonadales > Pseudomonadaceae > Pseudomonas > Pseudomonas sp. FG98. The sequence goes on from NZ_JBMDIJ010000002.1 coordinate 233,022, forward strand.
CACCAAGATCACGCCGGACAAGAACGCCATCGCCGCCAAGCTCAAGGCCGACCGCGAGCACAACGAAGACGTGCGCAAGCGCATGGCTGCCGGCGAGGACTGCGAACACGAACTCATTCCCGAGCCAGGCTGGGCGCACCTTGAGCGCGGCGAGAGCTCCATTCGAATCAAGTAAGGAGGTCGCATGGCCCGCGGAGTAAACAAAGTCATATTGGTCGGCACCTGTGGCCAGGATCCTGAAGTTCGCTACCTGCCGAACGGTAACGCAGTCACCAACCTGAGCTTGGCTACCAGCGAGCAGTGGACCGACAAGCAGACCGGTCAGAAGGTCGAGCGTACCGAATGGCACCGCGTCTCGATGTTCGGCAAGGTCGCCGAGATCGCTGGCGAGTACCTGCGCAAGGGTTCCCAGGTCTACATCGAAGGCAAACTGCAGACCCGCGAGTGGGAAAAGGACGGTATCAAGCGCTACACCACCGAGATCATCGTCGACATGCAGGGCGCCATGCAGCTGCTGGGTAGCCCAGCTCATCGTCAGCAGGGGCACAACGAACAGCGCCCAACCGGCCAGCAGCAGCCTCGTCAACAGAGGCCTGCCCCACAGCAGCCAGCACCTCAACCGGCGCCGGACTTCGACTCATTCGACGACGATATACCGTTCTAGGATACTCGAATGATCCAGGAATTCCGCCGAATCGATGCACTCAAGGCTGTTAAATACGCCGCTCAGATGGCAGTTGCCACCGGACACCCTTGGGGCGTCTACCGCAACTTCAAAACCACGCTCATAGCCATGCCTAGCGCAGGTTCTAAGAAAGAGGCGCTTGAGGTATGCATGCCATGAGGCGAATCCACAAGCTAACGCAGGGCCGACGCCGGCAACTGCACATCCATCTACCGCCAAGCTGGCTGACAGAGCCTCAAGGAGGTGAGCGCCATGAGAGTCGACCTTCCGGGCCAGATCGATCTGCCCATTCATGTTGCGCATCAAGCACCGCCGGCAGTGGCCGGCAGCAAGGAAGAGTTGGCTGAGCGCATCGCGAGCGCGCTGGTCAAGTACGACGCAAGCCCTTCCTCGGCGCTCTGGATAGAAATCCAAGCCTGCGCGAAGGCCATCCTCAAGTAACACCTCCCCAAAAAGCCGCATCCAGCCATGGAGGGCGGCGATCACCCTGGAGAACAACATGTCCCAAGCAAATCAGCAAGTCATCGCCGTCGCCGACCTCCCAGCCCTCGGCCAGCCCCTGCTCGGCGGCATCTTCGCCGCTCGCTACTGGCTCAATGGCCAGGAGCGCGCCCTGATCCTGCCATCCGACGAATTCGAAGGCATCTGGGGTGAGTATGGCGTCGAGATCCCCGGCGCCGGCAGCTACAGCGACGGCTACGCCAACACCGTGGCGATGGCCGAAGCAGGTTGCGAGATCGCCAAGAAGGCGCTGGAGCTGGATGCGTACATCCCGTCTTGCCTGGAAGGGCAACTGCTGATGGCAGCCAAAGCCGAAGGACTGGTTACGCTTCGCGAAGATCGCCTCCACTGGCTGAGCACGCAGTACTCAGCCAGCTACGCCTACTTCATGGACTTTGAGGGTGGCTGGCTCAGCAGCAACGACAAGGACTACGAGCGTCTCGTGCGCCCCGTCCGCAGCCGCATTATCCAGTAATTCACCCCTTCATTACTTTCGCTCGCAGGTGATTCCGGGTTCGCCAGGACGGCGATCAGACCAGAAGCACGCCGGGAAGCGCCGGCCACCTGCGCCCTATTCCGCTCACAGGAGCACCCCATGCAAGCGAATCAACTGACCACGTACACCCGTGGCGACCTGACGATCAGCAGCCCGGACGAAGGGGTGGTGCTGAAGCTGGCCACCCTCGCTATCGCCGCAGCACCGGCCATTGCCGCAAACAGCGTACCGCCCGTCGGCGAGCCATGGCCCGGCGAAGGCGGGATCAACGGCGGACTGTTCCAGGGCGGTGAAAGACCCTACTACCTCATCGTGCCGACCGGGGCCGATGCCGAAGGAAGCTTCGAATTCGGCAGCTACGGCAAAGAGTTCGATGGCGCCATGAGCCCGCACGACGGCATGACGAACACCGCCGACCTGGTAGAGACCGACAACGACTACCCGGCGGCCCGGTTCTGCGCGAAGTTCGAGCGTGACGGCCACAACGACTACTACCTCATGGCACGGCGCGAGGCCTCGTTCCTTGAAGGAACCGTTCCTCATGCATTCTCCCAGGCGCGTCACTGGACCAGTTCGCAGTACTCAGCCAGCTTCGCCTACAGCATGGACTTTGAGGTTGGCTGGCTCTACTACTACCTCGACAAGTACTTCGAGCGTCTCGTGCGCCCCGTCCGCAGAAAATACTTCTGATACTTCACTTCTTCATTCATGGGCGCCTTGGCGCCCTCGCTTTTCGAGGATGCCAGGATGGCGCTGCATACGGATTTGGAAATCCACAAGGTTGCTGAGGAGCTGCTTGGGCTTGCGCTCGACCTGGTCAGGAATATCCCGCGCGACCTCAAGCAGGTCGTCGGCTCGAAGATCCGCGATGAGTGCCTGCAAGTGCTCGTTCTGATCGGTCGAGCGAACATGTCGCGAGATCGCCTCAATCACCTCAACCAACTGCTCGAAAGCGTGTGGATGCTGAACTACCTACTGCGCGCCCTGACCAATAAGGGCTTCATCAGCAAGGGCCAGCACGCCACAGCAATGAAGCTGACGGCCTCCGTAGGCCGCCAGGCCAATGCCTGGAAGAAATCCGCAACCGCGCCCGCTGCTTGAGGGTCAAGGCCCTTCTGCCTGCGCGCTGAATCTGGTCGTGCCGCTGATCTGTGATCACCGCCATGCGCACCACGGAAACCGCCGGCGAATGCCGGGAGGTCCGGCGCAGTTGCCGGGCTGAGCAATCGTCCCGGCGACGTAGATAGCACGACAGGTCGCAGTACTCAGCCAGCTACGCCTACTTCATGGACTTTGAGGGTGGCTGGCTCAACAACAACGACAAGAACAACGAGCGTCTCGTGCGCCCCGTCCGCAGATTTACCCGTTGCGAGCTTCACATTCGAGGAGCTGGCCCTTGCCTACTACGATTGCCGGCGGCACAAGCGGAACACCGCGAGCGCCCGGCGCTTCGAGCAGGATATGGAAGCCAACCTCCTCGACCTATTCGACGAACTCCAGGGTGGAACGTATCGCCCTGGCCGCTCAATCTGTTTCGTGGTCACTCGGCCAAAGGCCCGCGAGGTGTGGGCCGCAGAGTTCCGCGACAGGATCGTTCACCACCTGCTGTACAACCGCATCGGTCCACGGATCGAAAGCAGCTTCATAGCGGACTCATGCGCCTGTATCCCCGGGCGCGGCACACTGTACGCCGGTAAGCGGATGGAGGCGAAAGTGCGCAGCCAGACGCAGAACTGGGCGCGGCCCGGCTTCTACCTGAAGTGCGACCTCGCCAATTTCTTCGTGTCGATCGACAAGCGCGTGCTTGCCGGGCAGCTGGAACGACGCATCACCGATCCCTGGTGGCGAGCCTTGGCACTCCAGGTGCTTTGGCACGACCCGCGCGAGGATTACGAGATCCGCAGCCCTCGGCACCTGTTCAACCGGGTACCGCAGCACAAGAGGCTCACGACGCAGCCTGCGCACCTGGGCCTGCCCATCGGCAACCTGTCGTCGCAGTTCTTCGCGAACGTCTACCTGGATGCTCTCGACCAGCTCTGCAAGCACACGCTGAAGGTTCGGCACTACATCCGCTACGTCGATGACTTCGTACTGCTGCATGAGTCGCCGCAGCAGCTCAACGAGTGGCTGTTCCAGATCGAGCAGTTCCTGCCCGGCCTGGGCGCGAAGCTCAACCCGTCGAAGACCATCCTTCAGCCCATCGACCGCGGCATCGACTTCGTCGGGCACGTGATCAAGCCATGGCGGCGCACGACCAGGAAGAAGTCGGTAGTCCAGGCGATGAAGCGAACAGCGGAGGTCCCGGCAGAGAACCTGCGCGAGACGGCCAACAGCTACTTCGGCTTGCTTGGCCAGGCCAGTCACAGCCAGAAAGACCGCGCAGCGCTGGCGAACCTCGTTCTCCGCCGTGGACACGTCGTCAACGGCGATCTCACCAAGACCTATCCAAAACGGTAGCGCTGCCAGCCAGCGCCCTCCCCACTTCAACGAATCACGCCACCCCGGCGAGGGCGGCGCCTGCCTGGAGATCACAATGAGCACATTCGCAGTGTTCGGCATGACCGCCAACTTCGCCCTGGTCGAGGCCAGGAATATCACGAAGAACACCCGCCCCAACCCGAAGCCTAACGCCCCCCCCATTCAGCTGAGCCTCGGCGAGTGGAACCTGGCTGTTCAGAAGTGTGCCGAGAAGATCATGGCGGGGACCAAGGTCAAGCAGCTCAGCATGCTCTTCGATGCCCCCCATTACGCGGAGCAGTTCATCGAGTTGATGCGCAAGCAGTGCGTGTGCCGGGACCTGAAGATCAGGGCGAAGGCGGTCCTCACGGACGCCCAAGGCAAGCCAATCATCAATGCAAAGACCAAGGCCCCGAAAGTTGGCTGGGTCGACTATTCGGCGCCGACAAAGGCAGCCTGAAGGAAGCGGCATGCAAATCACCTACGGAAGCGTCTGCAGCGGCATTGAAGCTGCTCTAATTCAGCGCTTCATGGCCAAGTTCGACAAAGGCCTTGGCGACGCCTGCTGGGAATGGCAGGCGGCAAAGAACTCTCGCGGATACGGAAAGATCGGCGCCGGCGGGAAAAGAGGCAAGACGCTTCTAGCTCACCGTCTCAGCTATCGAATTCACCGGGGCGAGATACCGGAAGGCCTGCAGGTCTGCCACAAGTGCGATAACCGCGCATGCGTGAACCCTGATCACCTTTTCCTCGGCACAAATTCGGACAACGTCCAGGACATGATCAGCAAAGGTCGGTTCGTGAGCTATGACATGCGCGGAGATAAGAACCCGTCAGCAAAGCTCAGCGCGCAGCAGGCCGAGACCATCAAGATCAGGCTTGATGCTGGCGACTGCCGACGACAGATAGCAGCCGATTTCGGCGTCTCCTACAGCTTAATCGGCGAGATCGCCAGAGGAAAACTATGGGCAGCATTACCTACGGCTCCGTCTGCTCAGGAATAGAGGCGGCCACAGTTGCATGGGAGCCTATTGGCTGGAGTGCCGACTGGTACGCCGAGATCGAGCCATTCCCCAGCGCAGCCCTTGCGCACCACTACCCCGACACGCCGAACCACGGCGACATGACCCGCCTTGCCGCCATGGTGCTGGCCGGCAAGATCCCGGCGCCCGAGGTCCTGGTCGGTGGAACACCGTGCCAGGCATTCAGCGTGGCCGGCATGCGCAAAGGTCTGAACGACCCACGCGGCGCACTTACCATCAGATACGTGGAGCTGCTCGATGCAATTGACCATGTTCGAACAATGCGAGGAGAGCCCGAGGCTGTCTGCCTCTGGGAAAACGTTCCCGGTGTGCTCAGCGACAAAGGCAACGCGTTCGGTTGCTTCCTCGGCGCCCTGGTGGGCGAATCAGAAGAACTTCAGCCGCCAGGGGGAAAATGGAAGGACGCTGGTTGTGTGTATGGACCCACGCGAACAGTCGCATGGCGGATTCTGGATGCCCAATATTTCGGCCTGGCCCAACGACGCCGTCGTGTGTTCGTTGTCGCAAGTGCTAGAGCAGGGTTCGATCCACTCGAAGTACTTTTTGAGCGCGAAGGCCCTCGCCGGGATAGCCCGCCGGGACGGCCGGAGAAATTCGCACTTCATCCTACTCTCACGGCTCAAGGGGGAGGCGCTCTCGATGACCGAGAGGCATATGTACTGGAGCCCGACGGCGTACGCCGGACAAGCCCGATCGAATGGGAACGATGCCAAGGGTTCCCCGACAACCACACCCTGATCCCCTATCGCGGCAAGCCAGCCGATGAATGCCCGGACGGACCGCGCTACAAGGCGATCGGCAACAGCAAGGCCGTGCCTGTCGTTCGTTGGATTGGCCGGCGGATCAATGCGCAACTCAATCGGGATCTCTAAGCAGGTACTGGTGATCGCTGTTTAGTATTGGAAGATCGGCACCCCAGCCTGGCAATCCTCTGCGCTGCTCTTTCTGTAGGCGCAGTACTTCTCTGGTCCGCTCAATGTCGAAAACCCTATTGCGGATTACGGAATGCAGGGTTGTTGTAACCCTAAACTCTCCACACCATGAGCAGTTGAACCGGTAATCGCCGTTGAAACTAGGCAACTCCTGAGCTTCTTCCCTGCAGACGAAACAAGTCATACACCACCCCACTCTTTGACAGATCGCTCAACTGTAGACGATCCAGCGAGGTATCCCCATGCCCACAGAAAACCGATCCAGCACTACCGAGATGTTCAGCGTCCCGCGCAATCTGATCGAGCAAGCCATGCAGGCATGTTTCGATGCGGGTTATGGAATCCCGCATGACGCGTTGCGCGCCATCCTAGCTCAGCCAGCCGAGCAGCACCAAGGCGAGTACCCGCCATGTGATTATTGCGGAATTGCTCCCGACTACCACCCTTGGCACGGCAGCGGCCTGCTGGGCGGAGTTGAGAATCGGCATATCCATGCCTGCGAAGGGTGCCGCGGGAAGCTTCCAGCGCATCCAGAGCAGCACCAGGGCGAGCCGGTGGCGTATCAGCGGCGGTGCAAGACCGTGCATGAAGGCTCGCAATGGCGGCATTGGATTGACTGCACGGAAGAGGATTACCGCAAGACTATCGACAATCCTGGCCCTACTTCGCGCGGGTTGATTCGCGAGGTGCGCAAGCTCTACACCCGCGCAGATGCTGGGGAGGTTGAGCGTCTGCGCGCCGAGTGCAGGGACCTGCGACTCCAGCTACGCGGGGCGGCCCACCTGGCAGATAGGTTGCGGAGATCTTGCCTTGGGCTGAGACGGCAAGCTCTGGCTGAGCTTCTGGGGTATTTGTCCGGCTATTCCGCCAGCACAGAGCCGGGCGCGCCGGCTGAGCGCGATGAGCTTCCGCCGTTTGCCCTGAAGGTGCTGAAGAAGCTGCGCCGCACGCAGGAATGCTTCGAGGACAGCCAAGGCACCGATATTGGCCGCGATTGGCTCGATGTCCTGGTGAGGCTTGGGCTTATGAACAGAGTTCAGCGCAGCCCAGCATTGTGGGAAATCAGCGATGCTGGTGACGCACTCTTGGAAGCCCGCGCCGCCCTGGAGCGCAAATCCTGAAATGAGTACATCCGCACTCTTCAAGCTGTAACCCCTCTCCCCTCTATTCAACTGCCGCGATATGGCGGCCAAGGAATTTCTATGCCTTCGCATAACCCAGAACTGGCTCCTCTCTACAACCTGTTCGGGCTGAGCAGTAACCATTCTCTATCGACACTCATCGCCAACGTCCAAGGGTTGAAAAGCCGGGCAGATCAAGACGCCCCGCTTGCTGACCGCTACCGCTTCCTGCGCGAGCCGAAAGCCAGCGCTCCTGCGACCTTGCCGGAAGAGCAGTGGATAGTCGTCGGCATGGCTGGGCATGAGGACGTGCTGTCCGGCGCCGATCTGGACAAGGCAATCGACAGCGCCATCGCATCCAAGAGCTACACGTTCAAGTATGAGGATGGCCCCCTGCAATGCTTCAAGGTTGGCGACCGAGACTGGGTTGCCGCGCAGAACCCGGCGCAGGCCTTGGCTGTGCTGGCAGAGCACAGCGGTGATTGGTTGCGTGAGAACGACGACGACGCAGAGTTGTGCAGCGAAGCCGAGCTTGACCTGCAATGGCAAGACGAAGATGACCCAGGGGTTTCCGTTGGCAGTCTCCGGCAGTGGCTGGCTGAAGCGACAGAGCCCTGCTACCTCAATGGCGTGGAGTGACGCCATGACCCGCCTCGCCCTCTGCCTCCTGCTGCTGGCCACCGGCGCCAGCGCAGCACCTCAGTCTCAAGAAAGCGTCATCGACGTGCAGCACGACAGCCAGCGCGGCGTCACCTGCTACCTGCTCAACGGGGTCGGCATCAGCTGCATCCCCGACAGCCAGATCAAGCCGCCCACCAGCATCGAGAGCCAGAATCAACGGGCTTCTGCGCCTACTTCCATGTGGAAAAACGAGCAATTGCCCACCACCCCTACACCCGCACTAGCGCCTGGGCGCTGGATTGATGAGAGGTATCAGCTGTGACTGAACTCGAAGAATTGCTTCTGGCGGCAAAGGCCGCTGGGCTTGAGGTTGAGCCATGCACCTGTCGCGATCCTAAGTGGCCCCTGCGCATCAAGGGCCAGTCTGGCACTCGGGCGCATTGGAACCCCTACATCAACGATGGTGATGCATTCAAGCTGGCCATCGGCCTTGGCATGCAGATCAACGTTGAAGGATCTGGTGAGGATGAGGCTGTCTGGGCTGATGACACCATGATCTGGGTGAACAGCGAATACGCCCAGGGTGATCGCCGGAAGGCTGCGCGCACTGCCATCGTCAGCGTTGCCGCCCAGCGCGGAGAGCACATGCCATGACCGACCTGATCGAAGTGAAGACAGCGGATCTGGTGGGTCCGACACTGGACTGGGCTGTTGCGCAAGTCGAAGGCATCAAGACGCTGATGCTGTCGCCGCGCAAGGGCGAGCCACAGAAGCCGTTCGCGCTCTTCGGATCGCTCGCCCTGAGCGTCGGCGGCGATGAGCAATCCAGCTATGCGCCGTCATCCTGCTGGCATTGCGGCGGACCACTCGTCACAGAATGGGCGGTCGAGTTTGAATGGGTAACTGACGCAACGATCCGTGCTTTCACCATGATTGACTCAGGCGTCGGATTCGGTCCGGACCACCTGACTGCAGCCTGTCGCGCCATCGTATCCGCCAAGCACGGCGATACAGTCCAGGTGTCCAAGGAGCTGATGTCATGACCGAACAAAGCACCAAGGAATTCTACTCTGTCGATCAAGCCTCTCAGCATGCTGCTGAATGGTGCAAGCGCAATCCCGCATGGCGCAGGATCTGTGATATCCCTGATATCTCCGTGTTCGAAAAAACCTACGACGAGATCCCAAAGCGCGAGCGCACCTACTGGGAAAAGAACGGTGGCGAAGAATGCTGGCGTGAATTCGGCGCTGGAGGAACCAAGGTGCCTACCGGATTCATCTCTGGAAAGGGCGAGTTCTTCGACCACGTCCTCAAAGTGCCACTCCATCACAACATGATGATGGTGTACCGCGTGGGCAGGAGGTGGAAGCCATGATCGCCCTCGCCTACATGGCCTACCTGATATACAGGGGGCCGCGATGAGCGCCGCAGCCAAAGTGCTCGACCCATGCAGCGCAAGCCGCATGATGTGGTTCGACAAGCAGGACCAGCGCGCCCTGTTCGGCGATATCCGCGACGAAGAGCATCTGCTGTGCGACGGCCGCGTACTGAAAGTCGAGCCGGACGTGCTGATCGACTTCCGCAAGCTTCCATTCGCCGACAGCGCATTCCGCCTGGTCGTATTCGACCCGCCACACCTGGTCAGGGCCGGCCAGGACAGCTGGATGCGCGCCAAGTACGGAGTGCTCACCGGCGACTGGCGCGAGGACATCCGCCAGGGCTTCGCCGAGTGCTTCAGGGTGCTGGAGCCCGAAGGCATCCTGATCTTCAAGTGGAACGAAACACAGGTGCTGGTGAGCGAGCTCCTGGCGCTGACCAATGAGAAGCCGCTGTTTGGCCACAAGTCCGGGAAGCGCGAGAAGACGCACTGGATCACCTTCATGAAGCGCCCCGCAGCCTAACCCCTCCCCATACCAATCAAGCCCGCCGACATGCGCGGGCGAGGATTCTGCATGCTCGAAAACATCGAGGTGGTGCGCATCAAGCGCTTCGCCGCAAACACGGCTGGCCGCGATTTCGCAGTCGGCGACATTCACGGGCACTTCACCCGGCTGCAGGCCGCGCTAGATGCCGCCGGCTTCGATCCGGCAGTTGACCGGCTGTTCAGTGTTGGCGACCTGGTAGATCGTGGGCCTGAGTGCCGCGACGTTCTCGCCTGGCTGGCCAAGCCATGGTTCCACCCGGTGCGCGGCAATCACGACGACTACGTCTGCCGGTTCGATACCTGCGATGTCGACAACTGGGTCTACAACGGCGGCGCCTGGTTCGCCGGCCTGGCCTGGGATGAACAACATGAGTTCGCCGCCCAGTTCCGCGAGCTTCCGATCGCCATCGAGGTGGAGACTACCGGCGGCCTGGTCGGTGTCGTGCACGCCGACTGCCCATTCCCGTCCTGGGATGAGCTGCGGACCGCGCTTGAGGCTCCGGAAACCGCCAAGCAGCTGCGGCTGACCAAGAACACCTGCATGTGGTCGCGCAGCCGCATTGAGCTTGGCGAGACCGAGGGAGTGCAGGGCCTGCGGGCTCTGGTGGTCGGACACACCCCGCTGCACAAGCCGGCAGCCCTCGGCAACGTCATTCACATCGACACCATGGGCTGGCGACCGCAGGACGGCGGCTACTTCACCCTGCTGAACCTGGCCACGCTCGAAACCATCCCGCCCGCACCCGCCAAGCTCAGCTGGGACTGAGCCAGGAGCCATCCATGAACCTGCGACTGATCTCAGTCACCCTTGCGGCCGAGATGCTGGGCATCAGCCGCTCTACCGCATACCGCCTGGCTAAGACCGGGAAAATCCCCTGCGTTCGCGGCCTGGGGCCGCTTCGCATCCACTACCAAAAGCTCGTGGAGATGATCGAGGCCGGTATCCCTGATACCCTCGCCGCCGCGGGCGTCGTATCCGAGGAGAGGATATGCCGTACAAAAGAGGAAAAGTCTGGTGGATTAGCTACACCGCGTCAGACGGAACGTATGTTAGACGCTCTGCTGGCACCGAGGATTTCGCCGCAGCCAAGGCCTTAGAGCAGAAGGAGCGCAGCCAGGCATGGAAAGAAAAGGAGATGGGGTTTGACAGGCAGCGGACGTTCGAAGAAGTGATGATCGAGTACCTCAATCATGCTGCCCAGACCCAGCGCAGCTTCGACACGACGCAGCACCGCGTCAAGGCGCTGCGGGAGTTCTTCTCTGGCAGAATCATGAACGATCTGGCAGGGAAAGACATTCGGGAATACTCGGCAGGCCGAACGGCGGCAGGAAAGTCGCCGGCCACGATCAACCGGGAGCTCGCCGCGCTGTCGGCCGCAATCAACTGGTGCTCGGTCGAGCTGGAATGGAAGCTGCCCAACCCGGTCAAGGGGCGCACCTTGCGCGAAGCTGAAAGCAGGGTGCGCTGGATCACGCGCGGCGAAATCGATTCACTATGCCGCGCCGCTCGCTCACAAAGGAATGGCGACATGCTGGATGACTTCATTCGGCTGGCGGTGAATACGGGATGCAGGAAGGAAGAGATGATCGGGCTGGAGTGGAGGCGCGTCGACCTGGTGAACCGGCTGGTTTACCTGGAGGGCGATCACACGAAGGCAAAAAAACGGAGGAGCATCCCGCTTAATGATGGTGCGCTGGCAGCGCTAAGAGGAAGGATGGCTTTTCGCGCCGAGCACTGCCCATCATCCCCATGGGTATTCTCCAGGAGGAACGGAGACAAGGTGATCGATCTGTCGGAGGGGTTTGAGGCTGCCTGCGAGAAGGCCGCGATCAGCGACTTCCGGATCCATGATCTGAGGCACACGTGCGCGGCCTGGCTTGTGAGCGCCGGGGTTCCGCTGATTGAGGTGAGGGATTTGCTGGGGCATTCGACGGTGCAGATGACCGAGAAGTATGCGCACCTCGCACCTGCCCGGGTGAGGGATGCGGTCAGTGTGCTGGACAGGCCTATGTCACAATCTCGCTACACTGAAAATCCAGCGGGTCGAGCTGATGCCGCTCTAAAGCTGGTAAGTACCTGATTTACAAGGTGGTGCGGACGAAGAGACTCGAACTCTTACAGCTTGCGCCGCTGGAACCTAAATCCAGTGTGTCTACCAATTTCACCACGTCCGCGTGAAGCATTTAAAGCAAAGGCGCCAGACTTTCATCAGGCGCCTTCTGGAATATGGGGTGGACGAAGGGAATCGAACCCTCGACCACAGGAATCACAATCCTGCGCTCTACCAACTGAGCTACGTCCACCATATTGCAACTACTGCTTTAACTTGTGCCAAAGCTGCCTTTATTGGCGCACCCGGCAGGACTCGAACCTGCGACCATCCGCTTAGAAGGCGGATGCTCTATCCAGCTGAGCTACGGGCGCATATTTAATCTGCTTTCGCTTGCGATTACAAATTAACTTTAGCCGTACCGAACAAGCAAAAATTTGCTAATTCTGCCCGACCTTGCTAACCAGTGCTAGGCCCTGCCCGACAAGTGAGGCGCATCTTATAGACGCACTTTTGGAGCGTCAACAGATTTTTCAAAAAAATTCATTTTATTGAAGGGCTTAGGGCAATTGCCGGACCAACCGCCTTTGCCCTGCGCGCCGCTCATGCGAGAATGCGCGCTCTTTTTTCTCTCGATGGTTAATCACCCGTCATGACTGCACAACTTATCGACGGCAAGGCGATCGCCGCCAGCCTGCGCCAGCAGATCGCCCAACGTGTCGTTGAACGTCGCCAGCAAGGTCTGCGCACCCCCGGCCTGGCGGTGATCCTGGTTGGCACCGACCCCGCTTCCCAAGTCTACGTTTCGCACAAGCGCAAGGACTGCGAGGAAGTCGGCTTCATCTCGCAAGCCTTCGACCTGCCTAGCAGCACCAGCCAACAGGAACTGACCGACCTGATCGATCGCCTCAACGATGACGCGAACATCGACGGCATCCTCCTGCAACTGCCGCTGCCGGCCCACCTCGACGCCTCCCTGCTGCTGGAGCGTATCCGTCCGGACAAGGACGTCGACGGCTTCCACCCTTACAACATCGGTCGCCTGGCCCAGCGCATCCCGCTGCTGCGCCCGTGCACCCCGAAAGGCATCATGACCCTGCTGCAAAGCACCGGCCAGGATCTCTACGGCATGAACGCCGTGGTCGTCGGCGCCTCCAACATCGTTGGCCGCCCGATGGCCATGGAACTCCTCCTGGCCGGCTGCACCGTGACCGTCACCCACCGCTTCACCAAGGACCTGGCCGGCCACGTCGGCCGCGCCGACCTGGTCGTGGTCGCCGCCGGCAAGCCGGGCCTGGTAAAGGGTGAGTGGATCAAGGAAGGCGCCATCGTCATCGATGTCGGCATCAACCGCCAGGAAGACGGCAAGCTGGTCGGCGACGTGGTCTACGAGACCGCCCTGCCCCGTGCCGGCTGGATCACTCCGGTACCGGGCGGCGTTGGCCCGATGACCCGTGCCTGCCTGCTGGAGAACACGCTGTACGCCGCAGAAGAACTGCACAAGTAACAGTTCCCGTATAAAAAAACGGCACCCATTGAGGTGCCGTTTTTTATCCCGCAGAAAGTGCCCGCGCCGGTGAGAATGAGCCACAGCCGATTCGGCTGCCAACCCGCCGGTTTCAGCTTTCCCGGCTGGGCGCCTGACGTGCTTCAGCCGGGATTGCGCCGCCATCGGGAGGACAATGGACGCATCGCCAACCCCTGGATGCGTGCCCGATGCAAACAACAAATACGGTCCTGATGATCCGCCCGGCGCGGTTCGCCTTCAACCCGGATACCGCCATCAACAATCGCTTCCAGAAGCCGCTCCTGGATGCCGAAAGCGCACAGCAAAAAGCGCTGGAAGAGTTCGACGGCTATGTCGACACCCTGCGCCAGCACGGCGTCGACGTCCTGGTGGTGCAAGACACCCCGGCACCGCACACCCCGGATTCGATCTTCCCCAATAACTGGTGGAGCAGCCACGCAGACGGCAGCCTGGTGCTGTACCCGATGGAAGGCCGCAACCGCCGCCTGGAACGGGACAAAGGGGTGCTGCGGGCACTCGACGAACGCTTCGCCGTCCGCCACACCATCGACCTCAGCCCGCTGGAGCAGCAGGAGATCTTCCTCGAAGGCACCGGCAGCATGGTCCTCGACCGCGAACACCGCATCAGCTACGCCTGCCACTCCGGACGTACCCACGGCGAAGCCCTGCGCCAGTTCGCCGAGCGCCTGGACTACCGTCTCTGCGTGTTCCACGCCGTCGACCGCCACCAGGCACCGATCTACCACAGCAACGTAATGATGAGTGTCGGCCGCAACCTCGCCGTGGCCTGCCTCGACGCCCTGCCCAACGCCGCCGAGCGCTACACCCTGGAACGCAGCCTGCGCGACACCGGCAAGGACATCCTCGCCCTCGACTTCGACCAGCTCGAAGGCTTCGCCGGCAACATGCTCGAAGTCCACGACAAGCAAGGCCAGGCGCTGCTGGTGATGTCGCGCAGTGCCTGGAACTCGCTGACCCCGGCGCAGCGCCGCCAGGCCGAGCGCCACAGCCACCCGGTGGTAGTGAACATCGACCATATCGAACGCATCGGCGGCGGCAGTGCGCGCTGCATGCTCGCTGAAGTCCACCTGCCCGTTCGCAACTGAAACCGACGCCCAGAAGAAGGAAGCCATCATGACCCGCTATATCGACGTGACCGACCTCAGCCACCTAGTGGCCCGCAAGGGACTGACCACCTGCCTGGAAGAAATGGCCGAGTACATCCGCGAGGATTACCTGCGCTGGCACGACTTCGAGAAATGCGCACGGGTGGCCAACCACTCGCCGGACGGGGTGATCGAGCTGATGCCGGCCTCCGACGCCAACCTGTACGCCTTCAAGTACGTCAACGGCCACCCGAAAAACACCCACAACGGCATGCTCACCGTGATGGCCTTCGGCGCTCTCGGCGATGTCGACACCGGCAAGCCGCTGCTGCTCAGCGAAATGACCCTGACCACCGCCATCCGCACCGCCGCCACCTCGGCCCTGGCCGCGCGTTACCTGGCCCGCCCGGGCAGTCGCAGCATGGCGCTGATCGGCAACGGCTCGCAGAGCGAATTCCAGGCCATCGCCTTCCACGCCCTGCTTGGCATCGAGGAACTGCGCCTGTACGACCTCGACCCGCAGGCCACTGCCAAGCTGGCGGCCAACCTGGCAGCCTACCCCGGCATCAAGCGCCTGATCGTCGCCGGCTCGGTGGCCGAAGCCGTGCGCGGCGCCGATATCGTCACCACGGTCACCGCCGACAAGGCCTACGCCACCATCCTCACCCCGGAAATGATCGAGCCGGGCATGCACCTCAATGCCGTGGGCGGCGACTGCCCGGGCAAGACCGAGTTGCACCGCGACATCGTCGAGCGCGCCCGGGTCGTCGTCGAGTACGAACCGCAAAGCCGCATCGAAGGCGAGATCCAGCAGATGCCCGCCGACTCGCCGGTGACCGAGTTCTGGCAGGTGGTAAACGGCGAGATCCAGGGCCGCGAATCCGCTGAGCAAGTGACCCTGTTCGACTCCGTCGGCTTCGCCATCGAGGACTACTCGGCGCTGCGCTACGTACTGGATGTGGCCAGGACTCTGGATATCGGCAGCGAGATCGAACTGGTACCCCACCTGAACAACCCGAAAGACCTCTACGCCCTGCTCCAGCCGGCCGTTGCCGAGGTGCAGAAGAAGCGCGCCTGACCCCGCCGAATCCGCCGTGGCAGGGCTGCGGCGGATCGGATAACGCTGCCCGAAAGCCAAAACAGGAGGTTCATCGACAGAATCGGCTGCGCCATGCGCCGCGAACAGCATATTCCGGCAGTCAGCGCCGGCCTTAACGACACAAAAAATCCGCTGTCATCACGCATCCTGAGCCCCGACCAAAGAGTCATTCCAAGACCACAGGGCTCACACCCGCGAAGATTTTCACTGCCCCTACATCAACAACAACACACAGGGAATCACTCACATGACTTCATTGCGAAAGCTCCTCGGCGTTCTGCTCCTGCCTCTCTGCGCCAGCGCGGCCCAGGCACAGGAATGGAAAGAAATCCGCTTCGGCGTCTTCCCCGAATACCCGCCCTTCGAATCCGTCGCCGCCGATGGCAGCCTGCAAGGTTTCGATATCGAGCTGGGCAATGCGATCTGCGCCAAGCTGGAAGTCAAATGCACCTGGGTGCACAACGAGTTCGACGGCATGATCCCGGCCCTGCGCGCACGCAAGTTCGACGCCATCATGTCATCCATGGCCGTGACACCGGCGCGCCTCAAGCAGATCGACTTCAGCGACCGCCTGTTCCTCAGCCCGACCTCGGTGATCGTGCGCAAGGGTGCCGGTTTCGGTGATACACCGGAATCGCTCAAGGGCAAGACCGTCGGCGTGCTGCAAGGCTCGCTGCAGGAGGCCTACGCCCGCGCCAAGCTGGCGCCGCTGGGGGCCACGGTCAAGGCCTACCAGGCTCAGGACCAGAACTACGCCGACCTTATGAACGGCCGCCTCGACGCCACCGTCACCGACAAGCTGGAAGCCCAGCTCAACTTCCTGACCAAGCCGGAAGGCGCCGACTTCCAGAGCGGCCCGGCGATCAAGGACCCGACCCTGCCCCTGGATATCGCCATGGGCGTGCGCAAGAACGACGCCGAACTCAAGGCCCTGCTGAACAAGGGCATCGCCGCCGTGCTGGCCGATGGCACCTTCGCCAAAATCCAGCAGAAGTACGTCGGCGACCTGGACATCTATAACGAGTGACCCGCTGCGGGCGGTG